>JADFPW010000034.1 GCA_022562105.1 Planctomycetota bacterium | reverse complement strand
ACTCGGAATCCAATAGACTTCCCCGGCAGCGGTCGAGTAGGTCATTGGGTGGGCCGCAAGATTGAGCTCGGAGTTCCTCCGCTGCGGTGGTAGTCGGGCCGATTGAGACGTAGCCAGGAACCAGGGCGACATGACGAGATGTTCTGCTGTATCACACCCCATTCGTCCATTTGCATGTTGGGCGTGTTTGCTGGCGGGACTGCTAGCGCATGGCTGCGGCAGCGTGCTTCCATCGCAGCGGCTGCAGAACGCGGTGCACCTGCCCGTGCCGACGGCGACGCAGAGCCTACCCAGTGAGGAGCGACTCTCGCCTCAGCGCCGGCAGGAAGTCTACGTGCTGTCGGCCCGGAAGCTCATCCCCATCGCCTTCGATCTCCAGCCGGACATCAAGTCGAGTTATCAGCGATTCAAGTCCGAGGCGGCCCGCTACGATTTCTTCGTCGTCTCACGCGACTCCCTGACCCCGATCTTCCGCACCTCCAATGACTTCGGCGAATCACGCGGGGACGAAACCGTCACCCGCGATCGAGGACATACCGTCGAATTCGCCGTGGAGAAGCTGTTCTTCGACACCACCCGCTTGGACGTTGGCGTCGGCTATCAGACTGATGTCGAGGACGATGCGACCGGCAACCATCCATTCGTGTCGGCCGACCTGCGCTATCCGCTCGGGGCCTCGCGGGAGAAGCTGGAACGTACCAGCGAGGAGATATTCCGGCGCAACGAGCTAAACGATGCCCAGTTGGACTACATTCAGGAGGTCCGAAGCCGGTTGCAACGGGCCCTGTTTCGATTTCATGAAGTGGTTCGGCTTGAAGACACGGTGCAGACCCTCGGCGAATGGAAAGACGACCTGGTGGCGCTTCGCCAGCGCCTTGAAGGGTCCGGGGTGGAAAACGTCACCTCGGATCTAAGCCGCGTGGACGCCGAGGTGACCCGGGTGAACTCAACCCTGCGAAACGAATCCGGACGATACCGGGTGGATGTGGCTCGCCTCAAATCTCTCTGTGGCATTCCGCTCTACGCCCGCACGGAGATCGTCGACGAGCCTTTCAATCCGTTCGTAGGCGCCACGCACCAGGATCTGTTTCGGATGAGCATCGACACCGACCCGGAAATCCTCACCTTGCGCAACGAAGTGCGAAACGCCGAGGTGCAGCTCGACCTGGCCCGCCGCGGGCAGTGGGACGTGGCCCTTCTGTTGGGCGGTGAATCGGCGCTGGAGGGTCGCGGCGAGTCCGACACCGCGTCCGATTGGTCCATCAACGTAGGGTTCGAGGTCAGCCTGGTGGATCCTCGCGTCACCGGCAGCCTCATCCGTCAGTCCCAGGCCAACATCCTGCGTTTTAGCGAGGCCATCGCCGCCCGGGAAAACGACATCTTCGTCGACACCCTCGAGCCGATCATCCGCATCGAAACCCTCGGAGCCAGTCGCGACGAATTGCGGGCCAACCTGCCGCGTTTTGAGCAGGACTACCAAAGCGGTATCGACGCGTACTTCGCCGGCACGTTGAACATCGACGACTTGCTGAAACGACGTGAGACGCTTTGGTTTCAACAAGACGAAATCGCAAGCCTGACGCGACTCGTCGGGGCCAACGTCGCCGAACTCTGTTCAGCTACCGGCAAGTTCTTCGAGCTGCTCGACGCGAACGGCAAACAGGCTCAGCAATAGCGATTGCTCCGGTCCACGGGCACCCAAGCCATAACCAGCGGTGCTGCGCGGAACCTGCAATCGTCCATCCGCGATCGGACGGCTTGCCTGCAAGACGGGATGCGGGGATGGGCAACTGCCTGTCGCGAAAGTGCCTACGCATCCCCAAGCTCCAGAACCTACCGAAGTCGTCAACGTGGGGACGCTCAGCCTCTAGATAGCGATGCCGCCGAATAGGGAGCTCAAGACAAGCTGCTCAGCCAGGCTCAGCACCAAGGGTGCGATCGTCGTGTCACAGCCGGTGGACTGGAACAACAGTCCGCCGCTGGCCAGGATCAATAGTTTGCGTCCCCATTTCGAGTTCTTCATCAAGAAAGCTCCCCATTCCGACCCACCAACCGCTGACGGAGACGGGCACCGCGCCCGTTCGCCTCGCCAGATCCAGCGTGGGTGAGTCGGATCGTCGAGTTACCATTCCGCGCTGGCAGCCACTATACCGGCGGGTGGTTCCAGTGCAACATCGGCGGCGGTCCACCGAGTCGAGGCCCGCCGTCGAAGCCTGGAGGGGGGCGACAGATCGTGCCCCGTGTTCATGGACCCCAGTTGACGCTGCCGCACCGCTCTGATAGTCAGATCGAGCTGCCGACAGCGGGGGGCGATTGGAGGATGTATCGATGACCGCCGAGCAGATCCTGGACGCCGATTTCCTGGGCGTGCGACACCGACTCTTGGACCTGGCAGCGTCCTTGGACCGGGCCGGTCGGGCGGAGGGGGCCGACGCCCTTCCCGCCGACGACCGCTGGATCAGGATCAAGGATGCCCTCACCATCCTGCTGGAAGAGCGCACCGACCTGGCTGAGCGTGTGCAAATGCTTTTCTCGGATCCCTACAAGAGCGATTGGCGAGACCAACGATAAGGGTGGGCGGCATGGTCCACGCTTGCGTGGCCATGCTTGTGGCGAAACCGAGCGAACATGCCCGCGACCAGCGCGGGCATGACACCCAGCGAGCGGCGAAGCGGTTCAGCGAACGACGAACGAGAAACCGAATCCTGTGTACTACGTCGATCCCCACATTCACATGGTCTCCCGAATCACCGACGACTACGCCCGCATGGCCCGGTCCGGCTGCGTGGCCGTCTCCGAACCCGCCTTTTGGGCCGGTTTCGACCGGGGATCCGCGGACGCCTTCGCCGACTACTTCCGCCAGCTCGTCGATTTCGAACGCCACCGGGCGGCTGACTACCAGATCCACCATCTCTGTTGGCTGTGCATCAACGCCAAGGAGGCGGAAAACGTCACCCTGGCCCGCGAGGTAATCTCGCTGATCCCTGATTTCCTGGATAAGCCCGGCGTGCTCGGCATCGGCGAGATCGGGCTGAACAAGAACACGCCAAACGAGACGACCATCTTCCAAGAGCAGGTGGACCTGGCCGTCAAGACGAACGAGCTCATCCTGGTGCATACGCCTCACTTGATGGACAAATACCGCGGCTCACGAATGATCCTGGACATGCTGACCGGTGATTCACGAATCGATCCACAGCGGGTGCTGATCGATCACGTCGAGGAGCACACCATCAAGCTGGCCCTCGATGCGGGTTTCTGGGTGGGGATGACGCTCTATCCGACGACCAAGTGTACGCCGGACCGGGCCGTCGACATGATCGAAATCTACGGCTCGGATCGGATCTGCGTGAACTCCGCCGGCGATTGGGGGCCCAGCAATCCCATGGCGGTCCCCGATTTCATTCGCTGCATGCGGACCCGGGGGCATTCCGAATCGGCCGTTCAGCGAATCGTCTATGAGAACCCGATCCGCTTCTTCCGGCAGTCCAAGCGATGGAACTTCACCCCTCCCACGCCGGTCGAATAGGGAATCGCCTAGCCACCGTAGGGTGGCGCGATTCCCATCGGTGACACCCCCAACGCCGCAGTGGGCCGCTGGACGGTAGTGCTACCCGCCTGACGCCGGTCGCTTGCAACCGGTCCACGAGCCCCGTAAGGTCGGTCCCAACGCGCTATCAGGAGACGGAAATGGCTAGATGTTTCATCGCCGACATGCAACCGGGCAACCACTTCGACGATCAGGTGTTCATGATCGCCTCCAAGGATCTGCGCACCACGGGCCAAGGGTCGTTGTACATCCATGCGGTGATCACCGATCGCAGCGGGCAGATGTTGGCTCGCATTTGGCAGGCCAATGAATCCATGTACAACGCCCTTCCCGAGGGTGGGTTCATCCGTCTCAAGGGCCGGGTGGAGAGCTACAAGGGGTCGAACCAGTTCATCGTGGACGCCATTCGTCCGGTCGATCAAGCCACGGTCGATCTGACCGAGTTCTTGCGCCGAACCGATGCCGACGTCGACAAGCTCTGGGCCCGCGTGGTCGAGATCCTGGGCAAGATCAAACACCCGCACGTAGCCGCTCTGGTTCGTGCTTTCCTCGACGATGCGGAGCTGATGGAGCGATTCAAGCTCGCACCGGCCGCCGTCCAGTTGCACCACGCCTACCTGGGCGGATTGCTCGAGCACACCTGCGCCGTGCTCGAACTCGCGTTGGTGACCATTCCGAAGTATCCGAAAGTAAGCTTGGACCTCGTTCTGGCCGGCATGTTTCTGCACGATATCGGAAAAACCGCTGAACTCGCCTACGACATTAGCATCCGCTATTCCGACCCGGGCCAACTCCTGGGGCACATCGTGCTGGCCAGCACCTGGATCGAGCAGAAAGCCGAACTCGCCGCCACCGCCCTGGGCGAGCCGTTCGATGAGCGCATCAAGTGGTCCCTGCAGCACATCGTGGTGGCCCATCACGGTCGCTACGAGTTCGGCAGTCCGAAGTTGCCCGCCACCCCGGAGGCCATCGCCGTCCATCACCTGGATAACCTAGACGCCAAGTTGGCCATGTGCCTCAGCGCCATTGACAGTGAACCCGACGACAAGAGTTCCTGGACCAGCTACAATCGCGCCCTGGAAACCAAAATGTTCATGCCCGACGTACTCGGGATTCGCCCTCACTAGCAGGCCCACGATGGACTTCACCCAACTGACCGCCGACGACGTCCAGGGCATGCTGTCGGCTGCCGGCGCGGAATCTGTAGAATCATTCTTCTCGGGAATTGACCCCGCCCATCGGGTCGATGGACTCCTCGATATTCCGCTCGGCGTGTCCGAACCCGAGCTGCTCGCGGCTCTGGGAGCCCTGGCCGCTCAGAACCAGGACTGTGAACGGCAGGTGTGCTTTCTCGGAGCCGGTTCCTATGACCACTTTATTCCGACGATTGTCGATCACCTCGCCTCTCTGGGCTCGTTCCTGACCGGATACACACCCTATCAAGCCGAGGCCTCGCAGGGATCGCTGCAAGCTTTCTTTGAGTTCCAGACCATGATCTGCCAGCTCACCGGGATGGAGGTAGCCAACGCATCACTGTACGACTACGCCACCGCCGCCGCCGAGGCTGTGTTGATGGCCAGGACGATTACGCGACGCTCGAAAGTCGTAATTTCGGCCGCCGTTCACCCGGACACCGTAGCGGTGGTGTCCACCTACACCCGCCAACTCGAACTGGAATCGGTTTGCGCCTCCCTGGCCGACGGCGTCACCGATGCCGATGCGCTCGCCTCGCAGATTGACGAGAATACCGCTGCCGTTGTGGTGCAATCGCCGAACTTCTTCGGGGCGGTCGAGGATTTAGAGCAACTCGCCGACTGTGCCCACCGAGCGGGGGCCCTGCTCATCGTCGGGACGGACCCCATCAGTTGCGCGTTGCTTCGACCACCGGGTGCCTGTGATGCTGACATCGTCGTCGGCGACGGACAGCCCCTGGGAATCCCCATGCAATACGGCGGGCCGGTGCTCGGGTTCCTCTCCTGCCGGACCGACTACCTACGCAAAGTTCCCGGCCGAATCGTCGGGATGGGTGAGGATCGCGACGGCCGCCGGAGTTTCTGCCTGACGCTGCAGACGCGAGAACAACACATCAAACGCCAACGGGCGACCAGTAATGTATGTACGAATCAGGGTCTGATGGCGTTGCGGGCGACCTTTTACCTGGCCGCCATGGGCAAACAAGGCCTGTCGCACGTAGCGAGCCTTTGCTTCGACAAGGCCCACTACGCCGCCGAATGCATCGCTGAGTTGGATGGGTACAAGCTCCGCTTCGACCAACCCTTCTTCAAAGAGTTCACGGTACAGACCACGCGAGAGGTTCCCACTGTACTCGAACATTGCCGAGCACAGGGTATTTTGGCGGGTGTGAGCATGGGGCGCTGGTTCGACACGCTCACCGATTGCTTCACCGTATCCGTCACCGAGCGTCGCAGCCGGCAACAGATCGATGAGCTCGTCGAGGCTCTGAGAACCGCGTAGATTCAGCTTCACTTCCAAGCGTCACTATACTTGCTGGTCCATACATCCCCCAGCGTCTACCATCCGCTTGCGGCAGCGCCGGGCAACATCGATCTCCCGACCAAGTCCCCGGATGGCAATCCGTGGGTCGGACAGACGAGGATCAGCACACGCCCCGCTGGCAGTAGTTGGGGCGGGCCTTGGCGGCAACCTGACGTTGGGGAACGGAGGCGAACGAAGTCTCTCTTGATCGCCGGATCGCAAGGCGGATAATGGGCTGCATAGCAACCGGGGCCCGGCCTTGACCCGGCAAGGGTATTGCCCTGGCCTACGGTTGGGTCGCAGATGTTCCGAACCCCGAGTTGACCGCGTGGCCAGCATGAACAACGACAGCATCACCGGCAGCAAGAGCAAGATGGCATTGATCTTTGAACAGCGCTCAGCGGGGGCGTGCGCGGTGTCGCTGCCTCGGTCGGATGTTCCAGCCGTCGATCGCCAAAAAGCCCTGGGCAAGCTGGCGGCTGACTCACCTCCAGCCCTTCCCGAAGTCGGCGAGTTGGATCTTATCCGTCACTACACGCGACTGGCTGATCGATGCCTGGGTATCGACACCAACTTCTACCCGCTGGGAAGTTGCACCATGAAGTACAACCCTCGGGTGAACGAGCGCATCGCCGCCATGCCCGGTTTCGCCCACATGCACCCCTACCAGGACGACGACGACTGTCAGGGATTGCTCGAACTGTTGTACCGCCTTCGTTTGGACCTCGCCGAGATCGCCGGTCTGGCCGAGGTGACGCTGCAGCCGGCAGCCGGGGCCCACGGCGAGATGACCGGGTTGATGATCATCGGGGCTTACCACCGCGACCGGGGCCAAGAGCGTCGCAAAGTTCTGGCCCCCGATTCGGCGCACGGAACCAACCCCGCCACCTGCACCATCTGCGGCCGAGAGGCCATCACCGTCGCGTCCTGCAAGCGGGGTCGTGTCGATCTCGACGATCTGCGGCGCAAGGTGGACGACGACACGGCTGCATTGATGATCACCAATCCGAACACGGTTGGCGTGTTCGACGAGCAGATTGGCGACATTGCGGATATCCTGCATAAACGCGGAGCGCTGCTTTACCTCGATGGGGCCAACATGAACGCCATCCTGGGGATCGCCCGGCCCGGCGATTTCGGCGTGGACGTCATGCACTTCAACACGCACAAGACGTTCAGCACACCGCACGGCTGCGGTGGACCGGGAGCGGGGCCCGTCGCCGTCGCTGAATCGCTACGCCCCTATTTGCCCGTTCCCCAGGTGGTCAAGAGTGACGATGGCCGATTTACGTGGGACTCGGATCGACCCAAGAGCATTGGGAGGGTGCGATCGTTCTACGGACAGGTCGGCGTACTGGTACGAGCCTACACCTACATCCGCGCTCTCGGAGCGGATGGCCTTCGCAACGTATCCGAAAAGGCGGTCCTGGCGGCGAACTACCTGGCCGCCCGGATCAAGGATCGCTACGAGCTGCCGTTTCCGGCACCCTACGCTCACGAGTTCATCGCCATACCGCCGTTCAAGGATCGCGGTGTCAGCGAGACCGACGTGGCCAAGCGGTTGCTGGACTACGGATTCCACCCGCCGACGATCAGCTTCCCGATCCCTCACTGCTTGATGATCGAGCCGACGGAAACGGAATCACGAGCCACGTTGGACGCCTTCGCCGACGCCCTGCTGGCCATTGCCGATGAGGTGGAGACCGATCCGGAGCGGGTCAAGGGGGCACCGCATACTATGCCCATCGCCCGCATGGACGAGGTGGGAGCCAATCGAAAGCCGAATGTCCGATGGACCGCGGCTGAGTAACGGCTTGTACGCGGAGACGTGATCATGTCGATCGGGAGTTTGATCGTGCCGCCCCGTCGATCGCTGACCGCGGCGCTTGCGGCATTGACCGTCGTAGCCGGATGTACGTGCGCAGCGCGAACGCGACCGGACGACACGAAACATGTCATGGGTACGCCTCCGCGCGTTCGCGACATCCGTGTGCGATTGACGACCGATCAGCCGATCCTCCAGATTCGCGTCGCCGGACCCTACCGCATGCTCGTGGCCGGGCGAGTGGTCGACAGCCGCCCCTCGTCTGATTTCGTCGCGGTGCAGCCGCAGGGCGACGGACTGCGGATCGGCGAGCAAATCCTGTCGGCTGCTTCGGTAGACATCGTCCCGAACCGAACCGGCGATCTGTATTGGCGCACGAAATCTGAAACTGGATGGGGACCGACGCGACGTCTGCCCGGGAATCTGCGATTGACCGTGGATTCCGGCGGCCTGACGGCGATCAACGTCGTCGATCTGGAGACCTACCTGGTGGGCGTGGTGGCGGCGGAGCTGTACCCCGATTTTCATCGCGAAGCGTTCCGAGCCGGAGCCGTCACCGCTCGGACCTACGCCCTGGTGCAAATGAGCGAGCGAACGAACGACGACTACGACGTCAGCGCGTCCGAATCGTCGCAGGTCTATATCGGGATTCCGGACGGTCCGGGCGGACGCGCCGCGGCGGCGGCGGTTCGCGATACCCGCGGCGTCGTCTGCACCTGGCGTTCGCCGCGTGGCGAACGAATCTTCTCCACTTACTACAGCGCGTGCTGCGGAGGCGTGACCCAATCCGCCGCCTACTGGGGCCAAGCCCTGGACATTGCTCCGTTGGTCGGTGGCATTCGATGCGACTACTGCCGGATTGCCCCCGCCCAGGCCTATCGCTGGAAGCCCGTACGTGTGTCCAAGGCCGAGATCATGGCTCGTCTCATCGCTCGCGATTCGCAATACCGAATCCTGGGGCGCTTGCGCAGCGTGGTGCCTATCGAACGCACGCCGGGAGGGCGATTGCAACGCTTACGATTGACCGGAACCAGCGGGAAAGTGAAAGAGATTCGAGCGGAGGATTTCCGTCTCGCCGTGGGAAGCCGTGTTCTGCGCAGCACCAACTGTCGCATCGAGGATGCCGGAGATTGGTTGGTCTTCGCCGACGGCAAGGGTTTCGGCCACGGTGTCGGTCTGTGTCAGTGGGGCATGCAGGGACAGGCCCTGGCCGGTCGCCGGGCAGGACAGATCCTCGCGTTCTATTACCCCGACACCCATCTAACCCGGGCGTATTGACCGCATCTACGCCCGCTCTAGAATCGGCCCGCATGCACATCCTGCTCACCAACGACGATGGAATCCTGGCCCCGGGCTTGGCCGCCATGTACCGCGAGCTGACCAAGATCGGGCAGGTCACCGTGGTGGCTCCGGATACGGTTCAGTCCGCCAGCGCCCACGCGATTACCATCAATACGGCGCTGACCGCCTGCAAAGTACACGTTCATAACGAGTTCTATGGTTGGAGCGTGGCCGGTCGCCCCGCCGACTGCGTCAAACTGGCGGTCAGGGAGCTGGTCAAGCCGCTACCCGATCTGGTGGTCTCGGGTCTCAACGATGGGGCCAACGTCAGCATTAACGTCCTCTACTCAGGAACCGTAGCCGCCGCCGCCGAGGGAGCGCTCCTGGGAATCCCGTCCGTGGCCGTGTCGATGGAGCACGGTGACGAGTTGGACTTTGCCCGGGGAGCCGCGATCGCCCGCGAGATCATCGAACGCTGCGTGGCCCAAGGATTGAAACCCGGTCAATTGCTCAACGTCAACATCCCGGACCTGGCTCCAGGCCGACCGCTCGGCGTCAAGCTCGTCCCGCAAGCCACTCAGACCTTCGAGGACTACTACGAGAAACACGATGGGCCTGACGGCGCTATACAGTATTGGCTCAAGGGCGTCTTCAACAAACCGGGCGAGGTGCCCGGCACCGACATGCGGGCCGTCTGGGACGGATATGTATCCGTGACGCCTCTGCATTTCGATTTAACTGACCGGCGCACCCTGGAAGACATCGCCGGTTGGTCATGGCCGACCTTCGAGGGCCAGGTGACGACCTAGCGTATTTTGTTAAACTGTTTGCATCTCATCCGAGCCCCGACCGTGAGGGAGGGAGACACAAAAACCGCTCCCTTACGGTCGCGGCTCGGTTCACAAGAACAGCGCAAGCATTGAAACACCAGCTAGAACATGTCCGGCATCCAGGGCGAGGGGCCGGCGAAGATGGCCGATGCCGTCGCCACGTCGAGGTCCGATCCGCTGAGCCGGCCGGTGGCGGCGAGCGCTTCGGCCGTCATGTAGCCGGTGTAGAGCGAGGCCAGCGCCCGAATGTCGACCTCCAGCGCTGCCCGACCGCCTGGTGCAACTTCGGCCTTGCCTTCGGTGACTTTTAACACGAACGGTCCGTGGTTGGTTGGGATAAGGTCGTCGCGAACCGAGAAGTGAATCTCGCCATTGCACGCGGCTGGGTAACCGCGCGTCGCCAAGGCAGCCGGCACATCGACCACCCGCACCATCCAACTGATGTCCAGGCGCGACGTATGGGCCTGCTCGGCCAGCAGGAGCAAAATCGGATCCGCCGGATGGCCGTGCCATCGGACCTGCCGGGCCATCGACTGATGACTGGATAGAAACGTCAGCAGCCCCAATCCAGCCCGTTCGGTGAGGGCGACCAGATCGGTGAGCTGCAGGTTGAACCCGCCGGTCTTGCCCGGCTTGTTGAAGACGTAAAGATAGCCCTCGATCCGCCCGTCGACCTCGGCGACGTACCCGCGAGCCTCGTGGCCTCGTGGCTCGCGCACACGCTGCCATAGAAACTCGCTCCGATCAAGCGTGCCATTCGAGCGCCGAGCGTACGCCCGATAGGCCGCTTCGATGGCTGGTCGATCCGCGTCTCCCGCCAATCGAACCGTAGCCCGTCGGTCTCGAACCCGGATCGACTTAGTGGGCATGCGGAGTTCGTAGTAGTTACCGGCCTGTTCGTATCCCGCGCTGCGATAGAGTGGCTGGGTTGCTGGGTAGAGCGTGGACAGGGCGACGCCCTCGGCGTGCAAGCCCTGGACCGTGGCCTTGATAAGCTGGGCGGCGGCGCCGCGACCTCGATACTCCGGGGCCACCCCGACCATGGAGATTCCGACCGTAGGCACACTGCGCCCGCCGAACCATTGGCCCATGGGCAGCAGCCATAATCCGCCCGCCACCCGGCCATCGGCGCGCACCACGCGGACATTCTCCAGACCGACTTGCTCCATCCGCGGCGTCAGATCAGCCACGGGATAGTCAAACGCCAGGCCGAGAATTTCAGCCAGTGCGATGGTCTCCTCCTTGCCCGTTGGCGGTCCGACGTCGATCGTTGTCGCCTGCATGCGGCAATCCTCCAGGGAGTTCTGACGGGGATGCATGATCGTCGCTGGGCGATCGCCCGGCAACCGCAGCGGATGGCGCCGATACTACAAATTGCGACATTCGCCCATTCGAGTGGCAGGCGCCGGTGTGTTTGGCTTGTCGCAGCGTTGACCCGACGGGCGGGATGGGGTACAAGCGGCGACGGCGGGCTGATCGACATCCGGTTGTGTGGATGTTGTGTAGGAATCGAGAATGCAACCAGGTGCGTTGATCGCTTGACGGCGTGCGCAGGAATCGCCGCCGCAGGTATGGCGCCGCGTCAGATGAGACACTAACAACGCTTGCTCAAGGCAAGAAGGAAGGGTGTGTGCAGGATGCTAACCGTGCGAACCTCGTGGGGTGTTGTGGCAACGTGTCTGGCTATCGTCAACATCAGCGGCTTGGCCCGCGGGTCGCAACCGACGGCTACGGCCCGGACGAGCGAGCCTTTCACTCTGGTGGCCGATAGCGACCCCGATCTGACCAACATGTTCACGGTCACGTTTCCGCCCGAGCTGGGGGGCGAGACTCAGACGGCCGACATTCCCCTTACTCAATTCGTCCTCGAGGTGGATCTCGACTCGGGAAGTGCTCGGCTGCTGAGCTGGTTCCAACAGGTCGATCCGTTCGATCTGCTGGGCTTTAGCACGGGCAACATCACCATCGTTCTGGGTGGTCCGTCAGCGGGGACCTACCAAGAACCCAGTGGCGAGTTTGTCACGGCCGAGACCTATCAGATTCTCTTTGACGATACCGGCCTGGCCCAGTTCGGCTTTGTCTCTCCGTTCGTCGTTCCGGCGGCGGCTTCGGGGACGCTTGCCTTTGAGACCGAGACGGAGGGCATCATCTCGATGGAGTGGGCAGGTGAGAGCGAGGTACCCAACCCGGACGACCCGGACCAACCGTTCGTTTTCACCTACTCATGCACGATTAACGCCTCGTTCAGCACCCAGCCGACTGTGGTCGTTGCCCTCGGTGATCCCAACGCCGAGAACAGTTTCACTGTCGAGTTCCCAGAGGAGCTGGGCGGTGGGACCCAGACGGCCGACATTCCGCATACGGAAATGGTCCTGGAGCTTCTGCCCGATCTCTCCAGTGCCCGATTATTGAACTGGTTCCAGCAGGTGGATCCGTTTGACCTGCTGGGCATCAGCACCGGTGACATTACCATCACCCTGGGCGGCCCGTCGATAGGTTCGTTTGACGATATGACCGGTGAGTTCGCCACGGAAGAGTCTTACCAGATTTTCTTCGACGATTCCGAGCTCGTTGAGCTGGGCTTCGATTCGCCCTACCTCATTCCGGCTTCGTCGGCGGGCGTCATTACCTTTGTCGATTCGACCAATGGGACCGTGGCCATGGAATGGGAAGGCGTCGGCGAACTCGAAAACCCCGATGACCCGAGCAACCCGTTCCTCTTCACTTACTCGTGCGTGGTCAATGCCCTCTTCGGCGATGCGTCGGCCTGCCAAGGCGACGCCAACGGTGACGGGGCGGTCGATCCGTTGGACAGCGGATTCGTGTCGGCCCGCTTCGGATGTCCGGTTGGCACGGGCGATGCAGAGTGTGACCTGGCCGACCAGAATGTCGACGGTGCGGTGGATCCACTGGATGTCGGCTTTGTGCTGGCCCGCTTCGGCACCTGCGGATGATCCCGACACTCGTCTGCAACTGAGCCCAGCGCTCGGGTGCCACTGGTGGCTTGTCCACCAGTGTCGGATGCCGATTCGCAGCCGTAGGCACTGGTGGACAAGCCACCAGTGGCACCCATTGAAAACCACTGCCACCACTCAGTACATTCCCGACTCGGCCAGCAAGCTGCGCCAGGCGCGGGTTTCGCGCGCCGGGGTGAACAACGGCGCGATCCGTCGAGACGCTTGCAGAAGATTTCGGTAGAACGCGGTGTCCGATTCCGCTCGTAGCAGCAGGTCGCGGAGGGCGCCGGTATCACCGACGCGATACAGGCCGGGATGGTCGCGGCCCAGTAGCCCCACATTGCCGTCGATTCGACTGGCGATGATGGGGACGCCGAGTGTGGCGGCTTCGCCGATCGCGTTGGCTCCGCCTTCCGATCGGGATGACAAGACCATCAGTCGGCAGCCGGCTAATTGGCGAAGGGCCGCCGCACGTGTTTGTCCTCCCAGCCAGCGGTAGCGCGGGTTGCGCTCGTGTTCACGTCGAGCGCGGTTGGCCATACGCGCGTCGAGGGCGTGGCCGATATGAACGATGCGGATGCGGGAGGCGGCTGGTAGGTTGCGAACTGCCATGGCAGCGCGGAACGGGTCTTTCACCGTTCGAAGATGACCCAACACGCACACATCAAACGATTGCAACGCGTGGATCGGTATGCCGCATGGCCGCTCTACACTCTGATAGATGAGCCGAGCCTTCTCCCGCATGCCTCGCGGAAGCGCCCCGACCGCCAGCGGATGCAACACGATCAGCCTCGATGCCCACTGTACGGCGCGACGGGCCTGGGTTCCGACTCGCATGTCTCCATACAGATCGGTCCCGGTGAGAGCGAGGATCAGCGCTGCATCAGGATGCAGGTGGCGAAACCGAGCCATGGATGGATAACTGCGACGGGCATGCAGCCCGATCAGGAGATCGCACGGTTCATCGTCGTATCGCTGTCGCACGACGACTCGATGGCCGAGCTTGCCCAGGATGCGTCGCCATCGCGTCGCCGTGACCCAGTTGCCTCGCCGGCTTTGGGCATCGGTTGGCGTGATGATGCAGATTCTCATGGGTGGTGCGGGCAGCCCGTCGTTCGACGGGGCGGCGTATGGAGCTAAGTCAAGCGAACGGCGTGAGGGCCGCCCGTGGTGACCTCACCGATCACGGCGCACGCGGGAGCATCGTTTTGTTTCAGCGAGCCGATCAGATCGTCGGTTCGTTCGGGTGCGACGCAAATCAGCAGGCCGCCGGAGGTTTGGGCATCACACAACACCTTGACCAAGAGCGGATCGACGTTGGTCGCCATGAGCCGATCCCCCAGATGGTCGAGCGTGCCCTTGTGGGCTCGAGTCAGGAAGCCGTCACCGGCCAGCTCGAGCACCCGGTCCATCAGCGGCACGGAGGCGGCGTCGATTTCCACAGTCACGCCGGCGGCGTCGGCCATCTCGAACGCATGGCCGACCAGACCAAAGCCGGTGATGTCCGTGGCCGCGATGACGCCCACATCGACCATGGCGTCACACCCGCTACGGTTCAGGTGGATCATGACGGCGACGGCCCCGGCAAGATCCTGCTCGTTGATCGCCCCTTTCTTGCACGCACTGGTCAGCACGCCGCTGCCGATCGGCTTGGTCAAGACCAGTCGGTCGCCGGGTTTGGCCGCCGCGTTGGTGATGATGCGCTTCGGATCAATCCGACCGGTGACCGACAGGCCGAACTTGATCTCGGTATCGCGCACGCTGTGCCCGCCGACGACCACTGCCCCGGCGGCTTGAACGCGCTCCGCCCCACCGCGAAGGATGTCCACCAGCACGTCGCTGGACAGCTCCTTATCAGGAAAGCCGACGATGTTCATGGCGGTCAGCGGCACGCCGCCCATGGCGTAGACATCGGAGAGGGCGTTGGCGGCGGCGATTTGGCCGAACACGAAGGGATCGTCCACCAAGGGCGGGAAGAAATCGAGCGTCTGCACCAGGGCGGTGTGCTCGTCGATGCGGAACACACCGGCGTCGTCGAAACTGCTGGTGCCGACCAGCAGATCGGGGTGGTTGGCAGGGGGTAGACGGCGCAGAACCTGCACCATGGTCTCCACCGGGAGTTTGCCCGCTCAGCCTGCGCAGCTGGCGTAGTCGGTCAGGCGTATCCGTCGTGCTTCGGTCATCACCGGAGTCTAGCTGGCGGTGGTGACGGCCTCAACATCGTGATGTCCGCGCTTTCTGTCGATTGGCCCTGGATGCCGCCGGCACTAGGGCACGATTCGCCGGCCTAGGCGTTGCTGACGGGCGGCCTCGACGACGCTGTAGAGCAGAACGGCCACCGTCACCGGACCTACACCACCCGGGACGGGGGTCAGCCAGCCGGCCACTTGGCGGACCTCCTCGAAGACCACGTCGCCCACGGTTTGCGACTGGCCCGGCGAGCCCTCGACCGGCAGGCGATTGATCCCCACATCGATCACCACCGCCCCAGGTTGGATGTGATCCCCACCAATCAGCCCGGGCACGCCGGCGGCTACCACGAGGACGTCCGCTTGGCGAGTGCAGGCGGCCAAATCGGGGGTGTATTTGTTGCACGCCGTCACGGTGGCGTCCTGCTGCATCAGAGACAGGGTGATCGGCCGACCGACGACGGCGCCCTGGCCGACCACGACGACATGTCGGCCGCGGAGTTCGGTGCCGGTCGCTTTCAGGATCTCCATCACTGCCAGGGCGGTGCAGGGAGCGATGATCGGGCAGTCGTAGAAGAGCATGCCGATGTTGGCCGGGTTGACGCCTTCGACATCCTTGTACGGATCGATGCGGTACTGGACCGCCGGCGTATCCACCTCGTCGGGCAGCGGAAGGTTGAGCATGATGCCGGTGACGTTGGGGTCGGCGTTGAGGGTCTCGATGGTGCGTTCGATCTCGGATTGGCCGGCGCCCGCGGGCAGGGTGTGGAGCTCGTACTCGATGCCCACCTCGCCGCATCGAGCCTGTTGCGATCGAGCGAACAGCACCCCGGCCGGCGGTTGGCCGACGATCACCGCGTCCATGCGCACCCGGGTGCCCTCGCCGGCCAGTTGATCCACCCGGTCGGCGGCGCGCTGCCGGAGTCGCGAAGCCAACTCGTTTCCATCGATCAACGTTGCATTCATGGGGACGTTACCGGCCGCCCATCGAACCCAGGCTGGACAGCGGCGGCTGACCGTCGTCGGAGAACAAGAACGGCAGACTGTCTTTCCACAGCTCCCGGTACACCGGACTGCGGTAGACGTACACCCCGGTTATCAACAAACCCAATACGCAGCCGATCACCATCGACCATTTGATGGCTACGATCCGCCGTTGGAATCTTCGGGCCCCGGCGGGATCGCCTGCCAGACGGCCGAGCAGGTCGATCCGGCTGGCGATCGAGGAGTGTCGCCAGCTTCGTTCCTTCTTCGGTATCCCGTTGAGCACCGAGACGCGATCCAGGGCGGATACAAACATCTGAGCGCCTGTTGCACATACTCGATAGGTGTCGCCCGGCGGGGCGTGGCCGGGATCATGCACACTGCACGGCTGGTGGCAGTCCTCGCGGGGCGGCGTCGCGCACCGGGCGCCGAAGAGATCGGCCTGACGCTCGAAGCGGCGGGATATCCATCCGAACCCAACGCCCCAGACCAACACCGTGCCCGCAAAGCCGATCAGCGAGACCTGGTCCAGGTTCAGAGCCGCCCCCCCCGCCGCGCCATCGCCCCACCGCAGGGCCAACTCCATGACTCCCGAGACAATCAGGGTACCCAGGAGCCCGAAGAGGACGAAGAATTGAATGTGGCGATGTTTGACGTGCCCCGCCTCGTGTCCGAAGACCGCGCTGATCTGGTCCTCGGTCATGCTGGTCAGCATGGCGTCCGAAAGCAGGACATAACGAAGCGGCGCGAGCAGGCCCATGACGGCCGCGTTGACCACCATTCCCCCGCTGCGCCATACGAGGATGTCGCGGAATCTCAAGTTGATGCGGGTGCTGAGGTTCTCCAGCCGGGTCCGAAGCGGCCCATCGGGCAGGCGTTCGGTAGACCAAATATACCGCAATAGGAGCGGCGCCAGCAGAAACACGCCGGCCGCTGTGACGCAGAGCGCGCCGACCGAAATCCAGCTCTCCGAGTCGCGCGTGCGATCAAACACGAGCATCAGGAGCATCATGGGCATGGCCACTATCAGTAGCTGATGCCTCACGTTGAATACCAGATATTGTGTGAGCGTCCAATGTGGGTGCTCCTCGTCGTCCCGCTCGTGGGAGGCGTCTTGCCTCAGGGCGAGATCACGCAGTCTGGCGTCGGTCCGATAAAGGGCGGCCCACCCCAGGATCATGCTGACGAAGAAGGGTGACAGGATGATCAGCTCATCGACCGCCCAGGAGTTGTCCAGGAGGGCGGCGGAGCGGACCCATTCCGGCCACTGGGTGCAGAATAGATCAACAGCCAGCGTCAGGAGGACGAAGATTCGCAATACGAGCGTCCAGGAATGGTATGTGGCTTGGGCTCGGACCATCTGGCTGGGGTCTCGATCCACGCGGGCGATGAGTCGGTGGCCGAGGACTAGGGCGATGGCCAGCAAGAGAAGGATCTGCCCGACGACCACGGATAGGGTCGCGAGCGGCCCTTCTATCAGGAGGAGCGCGGGGAATGGTCGTTGGGCCGGCCACCAGAGCAGCAGGGCGAAGGGCAGGATGGCATAGAAGTGCATGCAGGATGCTCGCTTCGTCAGCTACATGGCGCGCCGGTGTCGGGCGCGGCGATGCGCGGTCTTCAGGCTCGGCCGCCGGACCGCGCCCTCCCGACCATGACCCGTCGGGGTGACGCGGAATACCGCAAATAGGGCGAATAGCCGTTGAATCTCACCGTTAGTCTTGGTAGGTTAACCCGTGCGTGGCACGTCAGTTCCGCGCATTACTAGGCGAACATTAGCAGGAGATCGGTTCGATGAAAAGAGTACTGTTTTACGCGCTGATAGCCGTCATCGCGGGCGGAAATCTCGCCGCAGAGCCGGCTTGGGGACAGAGCCGCGGCTCGGATGAGGGCGGGCGCCAGAAGGACGATAAGAAGGGCGGCAAGCGAGGCAAGCAGGGGGGGAAGAAGGGAGACCAGAAGGGCGGCAAGAAGGGCGACAAGGGCTCCAAACAAGGCAAGAAGTCCAAGAACGCTTCGTCGCTCTCGCAGATTGTCAGGGCCATGCAGCAGGAGCTCAACCTGACCAAAGAGCAGGGCGACCAAATCCGCGAGATCTTCCAAGACTCCAGGTCGTCCGGCAAGGACGGCGACCGCGAGTTGAGCAAGGGCGACCGCGAGGAGATGGCCTCCAGGCTCCGCGATCTCCAGTCACAAGCCAAGAAGGCTAACGCGGACGGCGACCGCGAGCGTGCCCGGGATCTCATGGTCGAGAGACAGGAGCTCATGCGTGAGATGAAAGGCTCCTCCGATAGAGAGTCGCTGGACCCCAAGATGTTCGAGGCCGTCGCCCAGGTGCTGAACGACAAGCAGCGGCCCAAGTTCTGGCACATCGTGGAACGGTACTCCAACAAGGACAAGGGTGAATCCGGCGCCCAGTACCTTGAAATCCTCCAGGGCCTGAATCTGTCGGACGAGCAAGGAGGAGAGGTTGCCCGACTCTACAAGCGATACACCGCCGACCTGAAGAATGTGGACGAGAGCGATCGCAAAATGATCAAGCAAGTCCAGCGCACTTTTCAGGACGCCATCATGGACCAGCTCTCCGAGGAGCAGCGGGGCGAATTCGTGCAAGCCCTCAAGGAGAGTGCCAAGAAGAGCAAGGAACCGAAACGGGGTGGGGGCAAGTCCGGCGGCAAGGGGCGGCAAGGGTCAAAAAGGCGGCAAGGGCGGAAAAGAGAAGAAGTCAGGCCGCTAAGGGCGGCGATGCCGCGATAACGGCCTGTTGCGGCCGTGGTCGCTCGGCGCCGGGCGAGCAGGCAGTCAACATTGACATCTGACATCGGGCCCTTCAGACCTCCCGAGGCGACCCATCGGGTCACTCGGTAGCCTGGCGGGTCCGTTTCTTGTGTCGATGCCGATTCTTGTGGCGCCCCGCGCCGGGGAAGGCGCCGACGCCGCCCGTGGTGGCTAGTCACGGGCTTGGCAGCTAGACTGACCGGGCTGTGGGCAATCAAGCGCCTGCGGCTACAAGACTGCGGATCGGCGGATGTGCGATTGGAGGACGAAGGCGATGGATGCCATCCCGACCCGCCCACTGGACCGTCCAAGGAAGTATCAGGTGTGCTAGCGACCGTT
>JADFPW010000366.1 GCA_022562105.1 Planctomycetota bacterium | reverse complement strand
GCGACGGATTCGCCAGCGGCCGTCTGCGCTCCCGCGGACGAGTGTGGCACCGGTTTGTCGCCAGTCACCATTAGCGCCTAACGACTCACAAACCAGCGGAAACCCTACCCCCATCACCACCTTGAAGGCAGAATCAATCATGCCCGACCCACCATACCCGCGACAGTTCGTAGATCCCGCCGACGACCTGGCCACATGGGACCAGATCGAACCGTACTACCGAAAACTCCTGGACCGCGACCTCGGCTCCGTCGTTGAACTCGAAGCCTGGCTGATCGACGGCAGCGAGCTGATGGCCTGCATCGACGAGGTGCGCACCGATCGCTATGTCCGGATGACCTGTCAGACGGACGATCCGCAGCGGGAGAAGGCCTACCTGGACTTTGTGGAGAACATCGAGCCGCAGTGGAAACAGATGTGCCAACTGGTGGACATCAAGTACACCGAGTGCCCCGCCGCCGGCGAGCTGCCGCGACCTCGGTATCACGTATTCGACCGCGACGTGCGCAGTCAGGTGGAGCTCTTCCGCGAGGAGAACGTCAAGCTCCAAACCGAAGAGAGCAAACTGGAGCAGAGGTTTCAGAAGCTCTGCGGAGCGATGACCGTTCACTACGACGGCAAGGAACAGACCCTCCAACAGTTGGCTGTCTATGGCGAGCGAACCGATCGCCACCAGCGACAGGAGGTCTGGGAGTTGGCCACCAAGCGGCGCCTGGCCGACGTCGATACACTGGAAGACATCTTCGATGAGCTGTTCAAGCTGCGGCATCAGATGGCCCGAAATGCCGATCTGCCCGAGTACCGGGCTTATGCGTTCAAGGCCAAACAACGTTTCGACTACGGCCCGCAGGATTGTCTGGACTTCCACGACGCCATCGAAGGGGCCGTCGTGCCCGTGATGCGAGCCATGCACAAACGCCGTGCGTCGGCCCTGAAGCTCGACACGCTACGCCCCTGGGATCTGGCGGTGGATGAGCAGGGTCGTCCGCCGCTCAAGCCCTGCGAAACCATCGACGAGCTCTGCGCCAAGTGCTCCCGAGTCTTTCACCGTGTGGACCCGGAACTCGGCGACCGCTTTGATGCCATGAACAAGGAGGGCTTGCTCGACCTGGACTCGCGCAAGGGCAAGGCCCCGGGCGGATACCAGGCTACCTATTCGGAGTCGCGCCGCCCGTTCATCTTCATGAACGCGGTCGGCTTGCAGCGCGACGTGCGCACGTTGATCCACGAGGGCGGCCACGCTTTTCACGCCTACGAGAGCCGCCACGATCCGCTATTCCATTATCGCAGCGCTCCCATCGAGTTCGCGGAGGTGGCGTCGATGGGCATGGAGATGCTAGCCTACGAGTTCTTCGACGAGTTCTACGAAGGATCGGACCTGATCCGAGCCAAACGCGCCCAGCTCGAGGGTATCGTGAACTTGCTGCCCTGGGTGGCCACCATCGACGCGTTCCAGCATTGGATGTACACCCATCCAGACCACACCCGCCAAGCACGCCAGGACACATGGCTCAGCCTGCACGCCCGTTTCGGGGGGTTGGAAGACTACCGCGGACATGAAAAGGCGCTGGCCTATTCGTGGCAGCGGCAACTGCACCTCTTCGAAGTTCCGTTCTACTACGTCGAGTATGGCATCGCCCAACTGGGCGCTTTGCAAGTCTGGCAAAACGCCCGCCGCGATCGCAAGAAAACGGTGGCCGACTACCGCAAGGCGCTCGCCCTCGGTGGTGGATGTCCGTTGCCCGAACTATTCGCCGCCGCCGGCGCTCGCTTCGATTTCACGCTGGAAACGCTGGCACCACTGATGGAAGCCGTAGCCGATGAACTAGCCTCGCTCGATGGTTGAACCAGCGACTCGTAGCCGGGAAAGCCGGTGTGGGTCGGCACGCCTAGTGCTCTGTGACTCGTCGAATGATGGGTGGCGCTGGTGGCTTGTCCACCAGTGCTCGAACACCCACGCATTGGGCACTGGTGGACAAGCCACCAGTGGCACCCGTTCTGTACCCACCGTCCACCCTTCGAGGCGTAACGAAGCACTAGCGTAAATCACCGCGCCCACCAAACAGCTCCGGCCGCGGGTCCAACTTCGAGAAGGCCGCCCTCGTGCGGATGGGCACGGCTGGGGAGTTTCATCAGCATGGCGCGAAGGTCCGACACGTTCTGTCGGCGAACCAGCGCTAGGAGCGATCCACCGAACCCGCCGCCGACCAGACGCACGCCGACCACGCCCGGCACACGCGACACGATTTTCTGGAGTTGTTCGATTTCGGGCGTAGAGACCTCGAACTGGTCACACAACGAGCGATGACCTTCCTCGAGGCACGCGCCTACCCGATCCGCGTCGGAGCTGCCAAGCGCCGCTACCGATCGGCGCACGCGTTCGTTTTCGGACACGATGTGCCGCGCGCGTCGAGCCAGCACGGTATTCAGATGCGGGGCGTATCGCTCGAGCGTTTGTGGAGTCAAGTCGCGCAAGGATCGCACGCCGGGCGCGATCTTGGTTATCGCTTCGGTGGCCGCGTTGCATTCAGCCACCCGTTGGGCGTAGGCGCCGGATGCGAGCTCGTGTGTGATTCCCGTATCAATCAGCATCCATCGGAATCCGGGCAGGGTCATCGGGACGTATTCATGTGTGTCGGTGCGGCAGTCGAGGAGCAGGGCGTGGTCGCGGCGGCCGAACAGGCAAACGTAGGGATCCATGAGGCCGCAGGGTGTGCCGACATGGTCACGTTCCACACGCTGCACCAGGTGAGCCATTTCCAGACGGGTGCCCAACCGTGTGGCACCGGTTTCCAACCGGTGATCCGACGGGCGATACAGTCGCAATAGTGCCTGAATCATCGCCACGCAAAGAGCGGCTGAGCTGGCCAACCCCCGGCCGATGGGAAGATCGCCCCCGATCCAGAGGGACGTGCCGCTGACCGGTATCCCTTCAGCCCGGAGTTCGGCGATCACACCGCCAACGTACTGACCCCATCGATGCGGTGTTGTCGTCCGTGATCCATCGACCGGCCACTCGATCGTGTGGTCCATCGCTTCGGAATAGGCGGTTATCGTGTTGCCTGCCGGTGCTGCAGCGACCCAGATGCTGGGCTCAATGGCGAACGGCAAAACCAGCCCGCCGGTGGTGTCGGTATGTTCACCGATGAGGTTCACTCGTCCGGGGGCACGGACCACCACGGTAGGCTGACTCCCGAACCGTGCGGCGAAACTGGCTCCCAAGGCATCGAGGTCGGTCATGGTGCGTTGCAGCTATGCTTGACAATAGGCCCACGGACACCGACCTTGCCATCGGCGCCGGCCGCGTTCTGTACGGACGATGGTCCTTCGATCCTAACAAGCCGGCACCCGACCCACTAATGGGTGTCCACTAAACCGGTTGGAGCGTTGGCCCCACGACGGGCGATCTACGAGGTAACTGATGCGTATCGCCATGCTGGCCCCGATCAATTGGCCACTCCCGCCGACCGGATACGGTCCCTGGGAACAGGTGGCCTACAACCTGACCGAGGAACTGGTCACCCTGGGTCATGACGTCACCCTGTTCGCAGCCGGGGGCACGCGGAGTCGGGCTACGGTGGTGGAGACCTGCCCACATGCCCTGTGTACCTGGCCGGAGCCGGAACGGAGTCGAAAGCAACACTACGATCCGACCAGTGGCCTGCTCGAAGGCCCGCCCGACGCTCGCGTCTGGGAACAACGCCACATCGCGGCATGCATGGAGCGAGCCGCCGCGGGCGAGTTCGATGTGGTTCATTCACACCTGCACGTTCACGCGTTGGTCTACGGTCGATTGATCGGCTGCCCATTGGTTTCCACGTTGCACGGGGCAGCCTGGGTACGGGCGACTCATCCGATCTTCCAGGCCTATCGCGATCTTCCGTTCGTTTCGCTCTCGGATGCGGAGCGAACGTTGCTACCGGAGCTGAACTACGTCGCCACGGTACACAACGGCATTCGGCTGGACGACTTCCCGTTCGAGTCAAACAAGGATGACTACCTCCTGTTCGCCGGCCGGCTTTCACCGGAAAAGGGCCCGGAGACCGCCATCGCCATTGCCCGACGGGCCGGCCGACGGTTGATCATGGCCGGCCTGATCGAGGGGCAGTATCAGGATTTCTTCGACACCGAAATTAAACCGCACATCGATGGCAAGCAGGTCGAGTACGTAGGTCTGTTGTCGCAAGAGGAGTTGGCCCCGCTCTACCGAAAGGCTGCCGCGCTGCTGTTCCCCATCCGCTGGTGTGAGCCCTTCGGACTGGTCGCCGTGGAGGCCCAAGCCAG
>JADFPW010000033.1 GCA_022562105.1 Planctomycetota bacterium | reverse complement strand
ACTGCGACATCGCCGACCAGAACGGCGACGGAAGTGTTGACCCTCTGGACGTGGGTTTCGTCCTAGCCCGCTTCGGGCCTTGCGACTGAGGGAGAAGGGGCCCAGGGACCAAGGGGTCGAGGGGCCGGGCCAAGCTGTAGTCCTGGCGGGCCGGGATCTCGCCAGCCGTAGTTCGTGACGCATGGGTGACCAAGTCGGGTCGAGGGTATCCGATCTGCTGACGCCGGGTGGGGCGAAGTTGGCGCACAGCGTGAATGCGAGCCCTTGGCCCGCCTTCGGCGGACCCAGGGCATCCGCCGGTGACCTGCCGAAACGCATGAATCTACCTGCCGCCAGGCAGGTCGAAGCATTGGGCGGTGAACTGATTAGGTGCTGAGCGAGAAGGTGGTGCGCTTGACCATCAGCTCGTGGTAGAGGCTGTAGGTTTGCTCGGCCATGGCGCTCATGGCATGGTACTGTTTGACGTGCGCCAGGGCGCCCTGGGCGAGACGCCGGGCGAGTTGGTGATCGGCGAGCAGGGATTCAATGGCCTCGGCCAGTGCCGCCGGTGCGTGGGGCGGATGGACCACGGCGGTGTGTCCGCCGACATGAAAGTCGCCCACGCTGCCTTCCGCAGCGATCACGGCCATTCCCGATCCCATCGCTTGCAGCGAGGTCGCGGTCAGCGCCGTCTCCGGCGCCGGGATGATATAGATGTCGGCTCCCTGCATGACCGCCCGCCGGCTTCCGAGGGGACGGGCGAACGTGACTCGCTGAAGCAGGCGGCTTCGGACCACCTGCTTGCGTAAGACCGGCTCTTGCGATCCGCCGCCGAGCAGAAACGTCATCGTGTCGCCGTATCGCTCACCAAGCAGACCGAGAGCGTCAATGAGCGTGTCCACACCGGATCCACGTTCCAACGGTGAAGTGCATAGCAGTGTGGGCATGCGGTCATCGTCCACGAAGCAGCTCACCTCGCCTTCACAGCGAACCCCGGGACGGACCAGGACGGTGGGGAGGCGGCTGATGCGTTCGTGCCGCTGGACCTCGTCCTTAAGCGGACCGGTCGCCGCGATGAGATGGAGGCGCGCGGTATCGGGCAAGTCGAGAACGGCCTCAACATCCCTAAGCGCGGTCAGGTGAAGGATCAGTTCGGCATCAAAGTGCTGGGCCACCGCCGCTGCGAGCGGATACGATCCGCTGGATAGGGCATGGACCAGATGGGGCGGTCTAGCCGACAGCGTGTCGAGCAATTCCTGCAACCGGGGCTTGCGGAAAGGCCATCGCCATCGCTGGTGATGAACAACCTCGATCGGTCCAAGGGCCAATTCGCCGGCCTGTTCGGACGCTGTCACCAGGCGAATGGAGATGGGCAGGTCGACTAATCCGACGCAGAGGTGGCGCCACACGGGCCCGAGGCGCTCGTAGGCCTCGTCGTCCATGAAGAAAACCAATTGCGGGATCTGCGGCGTTTCCGCCGTTGAAGCCGTAGTCATGGTGGCCCCATATGGAGTCCCTATCGGGCGATTGTCAACGGCGCCGGCTGAAGAAGACGCGCAGGACGAACCATGCGTCGTCGGGCTAACGATGCCGGGACGCGCCCAACGGCGATCTTTCGGACGGCGCAGATTAGCGATAGTCCAATGGGCAATCGCATCCACGACAGCAAGTGCCGCTCAACGCCGAACGCGGCTTCGAGTACCCGGTTGATCGGCTGGGTCGGCACACGGAGGTCGGTGATCGCGGCCTTGCCTCGCAGGCGAGACCACACCCGGACCACCGCCGCGGGGGCAAAGAGCGCACAATGGTAATAGCTCAGCAGCTCGATTCGCCCGGGCAGCCCATCGAAAAGAGCCCGAAGCGACCGCCGGGCGTACCGGCGACGATGATGGTGGGCCACGTCGCGCGGGGCGAATAGCCATTGACCCGCCGGTACCGTGGCCAGAAAGATCCCCCCGTCTCGCAACAGCGTCATGGCACTGGCCACGGCTGATCGATCGTCGTCGAGGTGTTCGAGCACGTCTGTCATCACGACCACATCGAAGCTGTCTGCCCGAAACGGCAGTTCGTTGGGCAGCGCTCCGAGGCACACCCGCGATCCGGCTCGCCGTTGAGCGAAGGCGGCGGCTGGGGGCGAGAAGTCCATCCCCCAGGCATCGAAGTGCCGGGCGAAGGCGGCCAGGTTGGCTCCACAGCCACATCCCAAGTCGAGCAGTCGCGGTTTCGAGCCGATCGACGGCGGCACCAGGCGAGTGAGGGTGTGGCACACGATCTTCCGCCGGGCGCGGAACCACCAGTGATGATCCTCGACAGCATACATCTCTTTGTAGAGGGCCGATTCCAAGACGCACCATCTCCGCCCTGGCCGACTAGTGATTTGTCAGGCGTGCCACCCAACTCGGCATGCCACGCATAACAGAGCACTAGGCCCGGCTGGCAGATAGGCTATCGGTCCCTAGAAGGCTTCGTCTTGGAGACCTTTGCAAGTTTTGTAGTAGTCCAGCGTGATTTGGTACTCAGCCCGGACGGATTCCGAAGCCACGCGCAATCCTTGCTCTTGAAGGCGAACGGCTTGATCCACCATTCCAATGCCAAACGCCGCCCGGGCATAGGTCGCAATCGCTATGGCGTTCGATTCCTTTCCCACGGCATAGGCTGCCTTGGCGACCCGCAGAATCAGCTCCGGATCACGGGCATCGAGAACCTCAACGGTCATCAACGCCTCGGCCAGGTTGGTCAGCCCCACCACATCGGTCGCACCGTTCTTCAGGTAGGCATCGACCCAGGTTCTCAAGCCGTTGCGGTCGTTGAGTTGAACGGCCCGGATGTTGACATAGTAGTTCAGGGCGTCTGAATGCGATGGGTCGACTTTCAGCGCCTCCTCCAGACCCGACATCGCCTGCGGCCACACGCCTCCCTGGATGAACCGAGCGGTATTCTGGAAAATGGCGTCGGCGCGGCCACGGCGATAGGCGGTCTTTGGGTCGTAGTCCGGGCTGATCATCTCTTCGACGGCTTGCTCGAGCCCGGCGGCTGGATGGCCGGTCCACGCGATGTTGCCCGCCTTATCGACCACCACGGTGTAGGGAATGCCCATCGCCCCCAAGGCCTGCATGTAGAGGGCGTTGACCGTGTTGTTTTCGTCAAAGCCTACCGTATAGCCCATTTTCCTGCCCTGGCGTTCCACGAAAGAGCTCACCCTCTCCTTGGACTGGAGCTGCGGAAATTGGCCCTTGCTGGTCACCCCGACGACCACGACCCCGTCGTCGCGGTAGCGGTCCTGTAGGGCCGTCGCCATGGGAAACGTTGGCAGGCAGGGCCCGCACCAGGTGGCCCAAAACTCGAGCACGTAGACGTTCTTGCCCACGCCCTTCGACATGTCGATTGGATCGCCCTTGATCCAATCGGTCATCAACAGCGGTGGGGCAGGGTCGCCAATCTGCAACCTCGACTGCGCCTGGGCTGCCACACTCAACCCGGCGACGGCCATCAGCGTTACCGGCCCACCGATCACGAATCGCTTACATGCACTCGTCATGATGATTCAATGCCGCCCCCGGCGTGGGAGGCGGTCCTTTCACTCTTGGTTTCCTATCGAGAAGCCCGACTGGAGCTCGGCGTCGGCATCGAGGCGACGATGATAGCAGCGCCGCTACGGCAGGAAAGTCGGCCAGGTCTCCGAATCCGCTTGCGTCATCGGCTGATCGGCCGCCCGCCTCCTACAACCCTGTCTGCGGGCGTTTCACACGGCTTTCTACCGGTCGCTATCGCTCAATCGAGACGGCACCGACTGTTCGTCGGCCGATCAATCCGCTCACGCCCCGTGGTCCATGAAAGCAGGCTGTGGAACTCGGTTCCACAGCCCGTGTAATCTCGAATCTTCAGTCGGTTACGATTCAACGACTATTGAATCGAACCACCTAGCTGCTCG
Source organism: Planctomycetota bacterium (assembly GCA_022562105.1). GTDB lineage: Bacteria > Planctomycetota > Phycisphaerae > UBA1845 > UBA1845 > JADFPW01. The sequence goes on along the minus strand of JADFPW010000033.1, from coordinate 15,406 downwards.
TGAACTTCAATCGAGTTCCGTACGATGATGACTCTGCCATTGAAACCCTCGATGGAACCGAGGCCGCCGTTGACGGTCCAGCTAGCGGGCTCAATCGTGGCCGTGATCAGGTCGATGAGCTCGATCATGCGCTCCTCGTCGACCTCGTCGTCATCATCCTGGTCTCGACCACCCTGACCGCCGCCGCCTCGACCACCGGCGCCGCCGAAGATTGGCCCGGTGCTCTGGCCTATACCTCCAGCACCGCCGCCGCCGCCGCGGCCGCCGCCGCCGCCGATACCGCCTCCTCCGCCGCCCCTACCGCCGCCCTGTCCCTGTCCCTGTTGATCGAGGGTTATTTGCGGGGCGTCGGTGAACCGGGGGACGGTGCGAAGAATGTCCGCCACGGCGTAGGTAACCACGTACATTTTCTGGTTGAAGTCCGCCCGGGTCGAAATATGCAGGGCATTGCCGAACGTACGGTAGCGGATGTCGCCCGGGGTGGTGGCCAACTGTTCGAGGGCGTAGGTCAGCGCTTGTCCCACCGTGGTGTTGCGAAGCCGAAGGGTCACCTCGGTATCCGGATCAATCCCGTCGATCTGCAAGGCCCGCCAACGTACCACGACGTTGATCGGTCCCTGCTCACGAAGCCACTCGACGATCGTCTCCAAGGGCGTGTCTTCCCAGTCCACTTCCGGAATCGTCTTCGCCAGCGTCGCCAGCGTGCTGATACGCGTAACTCGCTGGGTGTCCTGAGCGCCGGGTGACAAGTCTAGCACCGTCTGGGCCGACACCATCGACACCATCATCGCGCTGATCGCCAGCGCCAAGGCCGGAGTTGTCCTCTTCATTACTGCTCCTCCGCAATTCGGGGTTTCGGGACTCCGCGGGGCACCCGCCGGGGCCTAAGGAATCGGCTTGCTCATACGTGCCCCTCAAGCCAATGACCAATAATTCCGGCAACGCTAATTCTAGACCTCGGGTTCACGGCTGTCCAGCCGCCAACGGAACTCGACCCGATCTCTTGACCCCGGGCAGCAGGGAAAGTCTCTCAACCACCTCGAAACGGGCTTTGCGGGTCGTACGAGCCACCATTACCCTTGGCATCGGCCTGGGGTGTCCGCGGAACCAGTCATCGTGTAGGAAACTGTCATGAACGCCGTTCCAGCCCTCACAGGGGCTCAGTTGCGGGAGATCGATCGCCTGGCCATCCAGGAGCTGGCCATCCCCAGCCTCGTTCTGATGGAGAACGCGGGTCGCAATGCCGCCCAGGAGATCGCCGGTTTGGCCGCCCGGGTAGGGGCGGCCGGGATCGTGATCCTATGTGGCCCGGGGAACAACGGCGGCGACGGGTTCGTCATCGCCCGCCACCTGGCGAACCGGGGAATGGCCGTTCGCCCGATCCTCGTCGGCGACCCACGAAAAATGTCGCCGGATTGCACCGCCAACCACCGGATCATCGAGAATATGGGCCTGCGAACCTGCGTCCACGCACGAGCCGACCAGATCCCCCAATTGGCTGCCTCCATCCGGGCCGACGACCTGGTGGTCGATGCCCTCCTCGGGACGGGCTTCTCAGGCTCGGTAAGAGCGCCGCTCGATCTGCTCATTGCGGCGGTAAATGATACTGAAACGGCGGCGGTGGTCGCCATCGACGTTCCGTCGGGGCTCGACTGTGACACCGGCCTGGTGGCGAATGTGGCTATGCGGGCGGATCTGACGCTCACCTTCGTCGCTCGCAAGGTTGGCTTCGACGCCGAGAATGCTGGATCGAACGTGGGCGAAATCAAGGTTCTGGACATTGGCGCCCCGCCCGAACTCGTCGCCAGGGTGCTGGCCGGTAACGCATAGCGAGCCGCGGACTTCAGGCCGCGCGGTTCTCGAAATCCCGGGATCCCGAGACGGTTGTCGGTTCGCAGGCTCCGCGCCCCTCCAATCCTGGCTCGCCTCCGTCACCCGCGCGACGATTCACTCCACAACGGCCCGGCCCGCATCGCTCTGGTCTTGGCGGTAGCGATCCAGGATCGTCCGCAGATCCGGGCGGACGAAACACTGCTCGATAGCCGGGTGATCCGCCAAAGCCTTCGCCGTCTGATCGAGCTGAGTCGCCGTATCCGCCGAGGCGTCCACGAAAAGGATGTCCTGCCCCTTGATGCGACAAAGCCCGCCGCCCTCGCCGTCAAGTCGCTCAAACCGCAACGCGACTCCGCACCGCTCAGCCAGGGCTACGAGCGACCGGAGTTGGTCTCCGAGGTCCGCCATGGCGGCTCCCATTTCAAGTTCGCGGTCGTCGAACGCCGATAACAACATTGATATCGGCGATTTGCGATCATCGGGAGGATAACGCGCCCATGCCCCGCACGCTACGAACACGCCCCGACTCACCGACGGACATCGAGCCCGCGCTCCGCGCTCAGCTCGACCGAGCCGAGGCTCAGTTGGCCACGGTGCGCCAGCAACTGCGTCAGACGCAGCAGTTGGCCGGCCTGGGAACGGCGGCGGCGATGCTGGCCCACGAGTTCAACAACCTGATGACTCCGATGGTCGCCTACGCCCGATTCGCCATCGATTCCGATGACGACGCCCTGCGGATCAAAGCGCTGGAGATAACCCTAAAGCAGACCGCCATCATCACGGCGATGTCCGACCGGATTGTCAGGCTGGCGATGAGCAAGCCGCTGACCCTGGAATCGGTGGGTCTGCGAGCGGTGGTCGAGGAAGCGGTGGCGTCGCTGTGTCGTGATCTGAGCAAGGATGGGATCACGCTCAAACTATCCATCGACGACTCCCTCAAGGTATGGGCCGACGCAAAACACCTGCAGCAGGTTTTTTTCAACCTGCTGCTCAACGCCCGCCGGGCGCTCGGCGAAAAAAAAGGCCGCATCATTATCGAAGCCCAGCTCATCGCCGATCAGCGAATCCGCATCGAGTTTCGGGACACAGGTTGCGGCATCCCTGGTGCGGAACTGGACCACATTTTTGATGCGTTCGTCACCTCCAAAGGCAACGGCAACAGTTCGGGCGCAGGTGTTTCCGGGCTGGGTTTGACTATCTGCCGCGACCTTGTCCACGAGCACGGCGGCACGATCTCAGCCACCAGCACCCAGGGCAAGGGCACCACCTTCACCATCGAGCTTCCCATCGCCAAGCAAGACTGAGTATTTCGTTCGTCCCCGCGTGGCATGGGCGAATGTGCGCATCGTTCTTCCCGGGTGGTATGGGCCAACTTGTTGTCCCGTGGAGTTCGGCGAATATGGATCCAGCGCGATGGCCCAGGTTGTCAACGCACGATTTCTAGTGGCCCCCTCAATACTCGGTGTGGCGCCGCTCCCCACTTCGGGACTGCCGCCTCCTGTGGGTAGCGGATCCAGACTGTAGACTCGCATTTGCGGATCATACCTAACCCAGGAAATACACATGTGTATATCTGCATTGAGCTGGGCGGCGGAGAGTATCGGAGGTGAGGATGAGGTTTTTTGTTCGGCTACCCGAGGCCATTGGGGGGCGATTAGACAGCACGCGCGACTTGTGGGTCCGGGTGGCCTTGTCTGCCGGCCGTTGCTACGTGCGACCTATCTATCTTCCTGCTTCGACGTTGGGCCAGCTGGAAGCGACGGAGAGGCAGGCGATGTTCGACGCCATCGAGACCGAGTTGGTCCTTTATCCACCCGAACACGTCCCCGTATTGATGGGCTTTGGCACCAGGCGCTTGGGCGTCACTCGATCCTACGTCTGTCCCCTGTGGACTCCATCTATCGTATTCGGTACCTACCCCGCCCTTGCCTTCATCCGCGGCCCAGTCCGCCGCAGGCGCCGGCGGCGAAACGGCTGGTGCGTCCAGTGCGGCTAGGACTTGCAGGGCAACGTGTCGGGACGGTGTCCGGAATGCGGGAAGGAAGTAGAGGCAAGGTGTAACTCGTGATGATGCTCGGGAGAATGATGTTCATTTGCCCGGAGTGGGTTGTTGCGCCGGTTATCATTGTCGGGCTGATAGTGTGGTGGTTCTTGCGAAAGCGCGATTGACGACCGTGGATGTCTGGCTGGAACCTCGGCGTACGCTATCGCCGTGGCGGCTCTTGTTGGGGAAACCCGCATCGGCGAACCACCTCGGGGTGCCGCTCGTGGCGAACGGCGCTTCGACATCCCGGGCCACCAATGACCCTTCTGCCGCGGCGCCACGCAATGAACACACTGCCCACCAGGCGGGTTCTGGGCCATAGATAAGCACTGGCCCGTAAGCGTTCACGTGCGAAACACCTCCGCCGGATGGCCACCAATCGATTGCCCCCGCTGGTGGATATTCATGGGTGATTTTGCGCAGCCGGTGCGAGAATTCTCGCAGAGGCAATCCCCACCGGCGCCCACCCAGGCCTATTGAAGATATGACCATCTATTTATCGTTGGCACGCTTCGTGCTAATGCACTAGCGCAAGACGATCCGGGTCGGAGACCGGTTCCCGGCTTTTTACTATCAAGCGATGGGCAGTTCCGGGAACCCACCGGTCCGCCCGTTGGGAGCAGGAACATGCGAATCTTGGCAGAAGCACCGGAGCACAAGGCTAACCGTCCGATGCCCCGTCGCTCCGGGGCGCGATGGTCGCTCGGCTGCAAGGCCGTCCTGGGTCTTGTGACCCTGCCGGCGTTCTTGCTGGGCTCGTGCAAGATGAGCGGTCCCGTGGTCCCGATGCCGCCTTCGGAGAGCGGGGCCGATTTGTTCGCTGCCCACTGCGCCGCTTGCCATGGGTCCACCGGGGCGGGCGAGGGCCCGGCCCGTATCGCCCTCGAGGTTCGGCCGAGGGACTTTCGGACCGAGTCGTTTCGTTACGTTTCCACCATGAACTACACGCCCACGCAAGCCGACCTGGTCCAGACCATCCGGTCGGGGCGTCGCCACGGTGACATGCCCGCCCACCCCCAGTTGACTGATCAGGAGGTGGTCTTGCTGGCCGCCTACATCCACGAGATTGCCCGGCTGGGATTGGTCGAGCGGTTGACGAAAGATTTCGCCGACGATCCCACGACCACCCTCGAAGAGATCAATGAGATCGCCGGTGAACGCCTCACTCCGGACGAGATCATCGTCGTGCCGGAGCTCGCCGCCGGATTCCGCCCAAATACCAGCGTGGGCCGAGAGCTCTACGTGGCTGCATGTGCGTCGTGTCACGGTCCAACCGGCCGTGGTGACGGCTTGGAGAAGCCAGAGGACGAGCACGGCAATCCCATCGCGGTCCGCGACTTGACCCTCGGCGCGTTCCGCGGCGGAACAAGCCCTAAGGAGTTGTTCAAGCGAATTCGGTGTGGCATTCCAGGCACCCCCATGCCGAGCCAATACGGGCTTACCGACGAGGAAATCTGGGAACTGGTTTACTACTCACGCTTTCTTGCAGGCATGCGGTAGGCGCGATCGGAACGACGCACCTGCTGCCACCCACGAGACGGGATCTCGAGGCGACACGGTTCGGTCGAGGATAGCTACAGAGATGACGCGGTATTTCACAGAGAGGACGCGATGATTGCTATTCGTAAGCTCGAGTTGGTTGCCTTCGTCGCGGCGGCTTGGGGTTTGGTGGGGAGCGCCCCTTCCTTTGCACAGGATGGCGAATCCGGCGATGCACTGACTCGTGAGGAGTTCGCCGAATTCCTCGAAGAGTATCGGATTTTCAAGACGGAGCACCAGACGGTAGTTCGCGAGAACGTGTCGTTGCAACGAGATCTCACGGCTCTCAAGGCGGAAATGTCCGCCCTGAGGGAGGAGAATCGCCAGGCCGACTTCGATCGCGCCTCCGCGGCGGAAACAGCCGCCTTGGTGGAGCGCCTGCGAGAAGAGTTTGATGCCAAGCTGGATCCCTTGCTCCCGGGCCTCACCAATATCACGCTGGGCGGTGGAGCGGTAGCGGGATATCAGAATCGGGAAAACGTCGACTCGACCTTCGGCGTGGGTCTCGCGCCCATTCTGCTTTGGCAACCGTCGGACCGATGGTTGTTCGAGACCGAGATCGCTTTCGTTCTTTCCGAAGAGGATTCCGAGGTCGAGTTGGATTACGCACAGATCAGCTATTTAGTCAACGACTATCTTACTATTGGGGCGGGCAAGTTCCTGATGCCCTTCGGAGCGTTCTGGGAGCGCTGGCACCCCTCCTGGATCAATAAGCTACCGACGATGCCTCTCATCTACGAGCGCGGTCTAATGGGCCAGACGGGTATCGGAGTTCAGGTGCGAGGCGGTGTTCCCATTGGTTCCATGAAAATTAACTACGCAGCCTACGTCATCAACGGGCCGGAGTTCAGAACCAGCTTTGCGTCTGCCGGCATGCTCGGCTTCGGAAACCATCGAGACAGCAACAACAACAAGGCTTTCGGCGGCCGCATCGGCTTTCAACCCACGGCGGAACTCGAGTTGGGTTTCTCTCTGCTCAGTGGGCGGGCGGGAGAAAGTGGTTCGGAGTTCAGCGGGGTTGATACCGTGATCACAGGCATCGACCTGATGTATTCTCGTGAGATCGCTGCGATCAAAGGACGGTTGGACCTTCGAGCCGAAGCGATCTGGGTGGATACCGACAACGTAATCTTTACCGGGCCGTTCGATCCGTTCACCTTTGACAACAAGCGGAACGGCTGGTTCGCCCAGGTCGCCTACCGGCCGACGCTGGTGGACGTCAGGCTGGGTGACGATTTCGAGCTCAAGAATCTCGAGTTCGTCGCTCGGTACGACCAGCTGCGTCAACAGGGCGCGGGAGATCGAGGAGTCGACCGCGATCAATTCACCTTTGGTCTGGATTATTGGGTGAAGCCCAACGTGGTTCTGAAGGTAGCCTACCTTTTCGACAATGCACATGGTGCTGAGGACGAGAATGGATTCTTCGTGCAGATGGCGATCGGATTGTAGAGATGGACTTGAAGCGCGAGTTTCGAGGGAGGCTCTGATGAAACGCCTGCGTTTATCGTTGCTGCGGATAGCCTTGGGGATCGCTCTGTCCGGGGCCCTTCTTTCCGGCTGTCATAATGAAAGCCGTGTGGCCGATGCCGCGATGACCGAGGCTCAGGCAAGTGACTTTGGGTTGGCGGTGGCGGAGCTGTCCGAGGAGGTGCGTGGGGGTGCCCAGGTGTGGAATGCGAATTGCGGTCGGTGCCACAACCTTCGACAGCCGCGAGAACGCAGCGACCGTCAATGGGAGGGCATCGTACATCAAATGAGGGTCCGTGCACATCTGACTGGCGAGGAGCAGCGACTGATCCTCGCCTTTCTCAAGGCGGCGAATTGACAGGAGTATGGAAATGCGAAACGCCAATACAACAACGGTCCGCAGCTTCTGGATGCATGGTATGCTAGCACTTATCGGCATGCCTCTAGTTGCTCTTATGGTCACCGGCTGCGATCCGACGCACTTTGTCGCCCGCAACGCCTGTGATCTTCTCAATTGCGACACGCTCCCCTTCATCGACGAGGTGTTTCCGCTGTCGGCGGGACCGACCGTCGCCAGTGACGGCGGCGGAGGCGGAGTTACGCCCGAGCCCGAAGAAGAAGGCGGAGGCCACATGCATTAGAGGGATGCCGGACCTTGGGCACCGAAGGTGTTATAACCAACGACTAGCCATGAACGGAGTTGATTCTATGAAGTCATCCGCTTTTCACCGTACCGGTGTTGGCGTGCTGATACTTGTTGTACCTTTCCTGACCGCATCGCTGGCAGGCTGCGGCGCTGTGGATCCGGAACTCGGCTTCACCCTCGGGGCCTGCGATGTCCTCAACTGCGAGACGTTGTTCTTCCTCGGCTTGGATGATGACCACGACGACATGCCCATGGGCGACGACCATGATGCCATGGACGACGACCACGACGACATGTCCATGGAGGACGACGATGGCGCCATGGACGACGATCACGACGATATGTCCCTAGAAGACGACCATGATGCCATGGAAGATGATCATGACGACATGGATGACGATCACGACGACGATGCAATCGAGGGCGATGACGCAAGCGGACCAGGCGTCGCTCGATCCTAGTTGCGCCCGACGATCGTCAACGACCCCGCTATCAATCAGAGTCCATCACGACACGAGAGGAGTAAGACTCTATGTTCTCTGAAAGTGGAAGTAACTCGTCTAGCGCAGAGCATACTCTACGCAGTCAGATGAACAGGCGACGCACAATGCAACTTGCCGCGACGATCGTGGTAGGGGCGGTTCTCGTCTTGTCCGTTGGAGCGAACCTGGGCCTGTTCTTCGCCAATCCGCGAGAGACGTCCAAGCCGCAAGGGATATACGTGCCTAAACTGGCCGAAGACGATCGGAACGCTGACGAGCAACTTGCGTATCTGTTGGTGAAGCTCGAACTTGCGACGCGACGCGAGATAGGGAGCCATTACACACGTCACCAATCCTCCGTTCCTGGAGTCGACAAACTCTACCAACGGTTGCTGATCAAGAACATGATCCTACCGGCTGCAGTGGCCGGCGCCGTCTTCGCGGAAACGGTCCCCAACGCTACCCAGGGACGCGCCTGGGTAAGAATGGTCGTCGATGATCCTCGGAATCCGAACAACCGCGGCGACGAAGTTGCCCTGGAGCTTCTCGCCGAGCTGCGAGCGGGGGCAGCAACGGCCGAGCGTACCAGCAATGATGCATACTACTATGCTGAGCCGATCAAGGCGAAGGCCGCATGCATGTACTGCCACGGAGAACCCAAGGGGGCACCGGATCCGTACTTCCCTCAATACAAGAAAGATGGGTGGCGCGACGGCGAGATAATCGGAGCGGTAGTATCTCGTGTCGTCTCACACCCACAGTCGGATCACTGAAACGTTGCTTCAGCCCTGATCCCGTAGGTTGCCGTGGAGGAGAGTGACGACCATTCCCGGCGTGGCGGCGGACGTGGCGTTCAGACGGTACAGCCAGCTGCTACCAGAACCCGCTCCCGTTGGGCGAGTTCCAGGTCCGCGTCGACCATGGTGCGTACCAATTCGACGAACGTGGTCGTCGCCCGCCATCCTAACAGATCCCGAGCTTTGGCGGCATCTCCGCGCAGGGAACTCACCTCCGTCGGACGGAGGTAGCGAGGATCGATCTGCACATGGTCCGACCAGTTCAACCCCAGATAGTCGAACACCGCATCCAGGAACTGGCGCACGCTGTGCGACTGTCCCGTGGCCACTACGAAGTCGTCCGGATCCTCTTGCTGGAGCATCAGCCACATGGCTTCCACATAGTCGCCGGCGAAACCCCAGTCGCGTTTCGCGTCCAGGTTGCCCAGATGCAGGCGCTTCTGAAGACCGAGCTTGATGCGCGTGGCTGCCCGGGTGATCTTGCGGGTGACGAACGTCTCGCCACGCCGCGGGGATTCGTGGTTGAATAGAATCCCGTTGCACGCGTACAGGCCGTAGGCTTCGCGGTAGTTGATGGTCTGCCAATAGGCGTAGACCTTGGCACAGGCGTATGGACTTCGCGGATAGAACGGCGTGGTCTCGGACTGCGGATCCTCCGGCGTCTGGCCGAACATCTCGCTGCTCGAAGCCTGGTAGAAGCGTACCGACTTGCCACTGACCTCGCAATAGTCGCGTAGCGCTTCCAGCATGGCCAACGTGCCCATGGCCACCGTCTCGACCGAGTAGACCGGCTGATCGAAGCTGGTCGCCACGTGTGACTGGGCGGCGAGGTTGTAGACCTCATCGGGCTGCACTTTGGACATCAGGCGACGCAAGCTGAGGGGATCGAGAAGATCGCCGTAGTGCAAGCGAAGTCTAACATCGCCTTCGTGTTGATCTTGATAGAGATGATCGATTCGACCGGTGGAGAACGAACTCGAACGGCGCATGATGCCGTGGACTTCGTATCCCTTTTCCAGAAGCAGCTCGGCCAGGTAGGAGCCGTCTTGTCCCGTGATGCCGCTGATCAATGCTCTCTTGGACACCCATCATCTCCGCATTGAGCCGACGAATCGCCGACCTGATCCCGGTTTGATTGCAAGAACTGCGCCCCGTCCCTGCGGTGGGCTTTCACCTACACGCTAGTGGGAGCGCAGGGTGCGTTCTGCGACTTATCGGTTTCAACAACGTAGCCGGTCGAGTGTAATTGGCTTGGCCCACCGGCCGACGCATCCCAGAACCAGCATTGAACAGGTGATGCGTCGATCTTCATGCTGGTATGCAAGATTTCTCGTGCACCAACCGGGGAGGAATCGGCGACCACCACGGCATCGACCGCAAGCTGTAGGGCATCGGCCATCGGCAGAATCGGCACGCCCCGGTACCGCCGCCTCGGTGCAGCAAAGCGATCATCGCCAACGGCCTGGATCGTCAAACCGGCTGCGACCGCTCCCCGATAGTAGCCAAAGATGTTCTTTCCCATCCCGGCCAGGACAATTCGCTCTACTCCCTGAGCCGCAAGCGAAGCCATCCGATCGGCAATCGATCTGATTCTGAAGATCGACTCGACGGCTGAATCATCGAGACGATGGGGGTGGTAGCGGTCGCGCTGTCGGCGTCCGGCCCGACGAGCCACCGCAGCGCCTCGAATGAAGCTCAGTCCGACGCCGGCATCGACCGCCAGCCAGCGGTAGCGTTGTTTCCAATCCCGGCGAAACTCCACGTCGAGCGGGCTGGGCAGGTATCGATAGGTCAGCAGAAGGTTGTTTCGGCTATCGTAGTAGGCGGTCCGGGCTTGCAGACGGGATTGCGGGCTCTTGAGGTGATCGACCGCCAGATCCTCGAAACGACGAACGTGCCAGCCAGCGCCGATCAGTCGGAACGCCAGATCGTACTCCTCGGCCTGCATGAACAATCCGCCATCCAGGCCGCCGACCGCTTGCAAGGCATCGCGGCCCAGACCGGCACCACACCCGACGAATACGTCGCCCAGGGCACTGCACTCCTCGCTTCCGTCCGGCAGAATCACCCGAAAACCGGCCGCTGCGAGTCGCGAATCAGCCTCGAAGTGGGCGACCATCCTGGCCATCGAGCCGGGCTGTGGGATCGAATCATCGTCCAGGAACATGACGTACCGACCGCGACACCGATCGATGGCCAGCGCCTTTCCACAACTGCCGAAATTACGAGCCGACCGAATAACGGATACGGGCTCACCGTAGCGGGCCAGGTGCTCGCTCGTTCCGTCCGTCGACGCGTTGTCTACGACGAGGATTTCGTAGGTGAGGCCGTCCGCCGATTGGGTCAGCAAGCTATCGATCGTCCGCACAACGGTGCTACGCCGGTTGTGCGTCGCGATGAGGTAGGAAATCAGGCATTCGCTCATGGTACCGCGTTGACCTCCGAAACTGAGCAGGACTCGCCCATACCCTTGGGGGCGCTCGGGCACAGGATCTAGTATCGGTTGTGCTCGCTGGACGGCTGCACGCAGGAGTCGCACGATATACTCCGGACACCGGAGACCGCCAGGGTTGAATTTGCCATGAAACGCCGCCACGATCGTTCATCATCGTCCGCCGGCCGGGCGCAGCGTGCCACTGGTGGCTTGCCTACCAGTGCGGGCAGCCGTGCGGGCTACGGGATGGGCCCCGACTCACCTGCGGCACGAATGGTACGCCGCCTGCGTCGTTTGACGTGGACCCTCGTCGCCGCCGCCGGGGCGATGGGTTTGGGTGTGATTTACGGGCCGGCGCTGCAGCGGACATACTATCTAATCCGGCTGAATGCGACCGATTCGGATACGCGTGTAAACGCCATGAATCACCTGGCGCAGCTCACTCGCGGGCATCCGGATGGCGCCGCCCGTTTGGCTGAGGCTTTGGCCGCGGAAACAACCCAAGGCGATCCCGATGGAGCCGGTGCGGCGGACGAGATCGCCGCCTGGGCCGTACAGCACAACGAATCGTTCCGAACAGCACTGGGAACGGGCTTGGATGGTCCCCAGGATCAGGAGTTCCTCATTCGTGCAATGTGGCTGGAGCGGGTCGGCGACTGGCGCCGTCCCCAACGCTCGTTCGGTGAACTGCTGCGTCGTGAGCGCTTGAGGCTTCAGAGTCCCGATCCGGTTGAGCGGCGGGTTGCGATTCACGCGATTGTGCGACATCGAATTGATATGACGGTGGATGTGCGGGCAGCTATCGTATTGGCGACACACGATGACATTGCCGAAGTCCGTCGCTACGCCGCGATAGCCGCGTCGATCTGCCTGGGAACGAATGCCGCCCCCGTCCTGGTCGACCTGTTGCAGGATCCCCAGCCGCCGGTCCGGCGCGAAGCCGTGCTGCAGCTCTCACACTGGGCGGCTGGGGACTTCGACGCGGTAGCGAATCTCGTGGCCCATGATCTGGACGCAGGTGTGCGCGAGGCTGCATGCTGGGTGCTTGGCGGATCGGCGGCGCCCTTAGCGTTGCCCGTACTGACCCAATCCGCCCGAACCGATCCATCGGAACCGGTGCGGCGAATGGCTACCTGGGGACTGGGTCAACTCGCAAGTTGCACGGATGGCGTTGCACCGGTGCTCGCCTCGCTGCTATCCGACACCGATGAGATAGTGGCCTGGCGAGCGGCGCGGGGAGCGACAGGCCTACCGGTTCAACAGATTCCCACTAGCCCCTTGCTCGCGGCGTTGGCTGGCGGACAGGAGAATTCTCGTGCGGCGGTAGCCACCGCCCTGGGTCGCTGCCCGCCCGACCCCCGGATCCGTGATGCCTTGGGTGACGCGCTCAGCCCTGCGTTGTCCAGTAACAACTGGCCGGTGGTCTTGGCATTGCTGGGTGGACTCGGCGCTCACGGCGATGGTGAATCGCTACGTCTGCTGAGCGAACTGGTGTCGAATGAGTCCGTCCCGCCGATCTATCGGTGGGAGGCTGCTCGTCTAGTTTCTGAGATCGATGCCGTCAGAGGATGGGGCTGCCTGCAGGCGTTGATGGCCGACACGCCGGACGAGGTACGAGAACTGGCTGCTTGGTGGTTGTCCCGGCTGGCGCCGCAACTGGAGTCGGCTCGGATCGATGATCCGGTGATTGAAGCGCGTGCCATCGAGGCGTGGGCGATGGCGCTGGCTGGCGCGTGCGAGCGTCTCCCACTCGCTGATGCTGGGGTCAACGAATCATCGTCGGAGGCCTCCAGCGACGAAGCCGAGCCTGGAGAAGACTGGAAGGCATACGGGTACGAACTCTATGCCCGTGTTCTGTGCGGCGACGAAGCGGCCCGCCCACAGTTGGACACGTACATCTTGAATCAACACGTGTCGCGTGTCGGCATCTTCGTGACGTTGTTGGAGCACGGCGAGTCTCTGCCGCTGGATCTGCTTCTGGGCGACGATCCGACGGTCGACGTACGGTCGCTGCTGGTCGACGCCCGGGTTGGGGAGGTGTTTGCCTACTATCGGCCGGACGCTCCACGAGTATCCCACGAAGACGATCCCGACTTGCAGCGGTGGCAACTCGAACGACTCCGTGATTTCTGGCAGGTATATGGTTCCTCCGCCCCGCCGGGGCGGGACCGTTGAGACGCGAACGTGTCCACGGGTTGCGCTTCGCCCGCCTGCCGGCGGGCTGCGCTCCACCCGTGGCTACATTCCGCCGCCCCTCCGGGGCGAGTGCGTAGCTACGCTCCCTCGCCACCTCCGGGAATACGTCGCAGGGCGATGTTCAGGATGTCACCTTCGATTTGGGCGTCAACTGATGCGGCCCCGTCGGCTAGGGGATCCGCCGTGATACGCAACGCCAGGGTTTCGTTGGCGATGTAATCCTTGAAGGCGTCGATCGCAGCCCGGACTTGGGGCGACTCGGTTTGCAGGGATAGCTCGATGCGGTCCTCGATGTTGAGTTCGGCGGTCTTACGCAGGTTCTGGACGTTGCGCACGATGTCTCGGGCGATGCCTTCGTGTTTCAATTCGGTGGTGATGCGTTTGTCGAGCAGGACGATCGTCCCGCGACCCTCGGCCGCCGCCCAGTCGTCGCCGTAGGATTTGGTGACGACAACCTCGGCCGGCTCCAGCATGATTTCCTGACCGTCGGCCGATACCGACGCAGGCTCGCCGGCTGATAGTTTGGCGGCGAGGGTCTTGGCGTCCGCGTCGGCCAGGGCTTTGGTGATGGCTGGGACCAGCTTTCCGTACTTGGCGCCGAGCAACTTCTTGTTCGGGCGGAGCTCCACCGTGCAGCGATCATCGGCCGACTCGAGAATCGTGACCTTCTTGATGTTGAGTTCGTCGAGCAGGTGATCGGTGAACTGCTGGTGCCCGGCTAAGGTCGGATCGAAATACAGTTCTCCCGACACCGATCCGCCTTCGGTCCGCCCGGTGGCTTCGTAGGGGATGCCCGCGTTCGCGTTGTCGAGCGTGTCCGCCTCGACCGTCTCGGTTTCCGCCTCGGGCAGGTCGAGCGAAATGATTTGCGCGATGGCCGTGAACACAGTGGCGATCGATTCTTGCAGTACGGTCCCTTTGCCGATCACTTTGGACATTGATCACTCCTTCGTCGTTCAGTCGAGAGTCGAGAGCGGAGAGTCGAGAGCCAAACCAATGGCGGCAAAGCCGCCCGTCTCTGGCTCTCAGCTCTCGACTCTCCGCTCTTAGCTCTCCGTTACGGTTTCCAATGAATCGTCAATTCAAGCGTCGTTACGTGGCGGGCCACGTCGCTGGCGTCGATCGGGTTCTCGGGGGAATCCCCCTCGCCGTTTAAGTTGACGGCAGAGATCGTTTGGCTGCCGGCGGCGCCGGTGTAGTCCCGCAGAAAGTCTTTGACCGCCGCTGCCAGGTTGACCGCGCCCAGGGCGGTGGCCGCTTTGCAGTCGACGTCGATGTTTGCCGAAAAGATCTCCGACGCGTCGGCCGCTTTGCCGTCGCTGCGCAACGCGCGGCGAAAACAGGCCTCGGCTTCGGCCAACTTGCCTTGTTGCTCCAGCACGACTCCCAATCGTGTTCGGATCTCCGCATCATCGGGCGTCTGGCGCAAGGCCTGCCGCAAGGCGGCGGCGGCTTCGTCCAGCTTTCCCTGCCCGTGCAGCACGATGGCCAGCAGTCCATGCGCTTTGGCCAGGCCGGGTTGCAACTTCAAAGCGCGGCGAAAACACGCCTCAGCCTCGGCCGCGTTGCCCGAGTGCCGATGCGATTCGCCTAGATTCGCGTGGAAGACCGCCTGGCGCCGGTCGGCGCGCACGGCTTGGCCGATCAGTTCGATGGCCGTCTCGAATTGCCGCGCTTGCAGGGCCAGCAGACCCAATTGGTGCAGGGCATGCGGATGGCCGGGGTCCGCCGAAAGCACTTGCCGATACGCACGCTCGGCTTCGGCCAAGCGGCCGGCCTGGTGAAGTTGCGTGCCGATCGCCAGCGATTCGTCGAGCGTGCTCATCATTCTATTCTCGCAACGGGCCGGGTGGTCGGCAACTCGCGTCTCACGAACCGCCGCACCATGTGGCCCACATTTCGCGATACGCGGCTTCCAGGTGTCGCGTAAACCCTTGCGCATCGAGCAGCGGCGAGTCGAGCATTCTA
>JADFPW010000365.1 GCA_022562105.1 Planctomycetota bacterium | reverse complement strand
CATTGTCGGTCTGGACCCGAAGTTTACACAGGAACGCCAGCCCGAGCTGTGGGAACGCTACGTCAAGGTTTCTCGCGGCCAGCTCCCCAGCAGCGTTGAAGTCACCTTGACCGACGACGATGGCAACCAGGTTCGCAAGAGGATCCGCGTGGAACTGGAGGACATCCGTGAGCACTTCGGGGCCCGATTCGTGGTCACCGACCGCGATCATAAATCGCTGGCCCGAAAGCTGGCCAACGCCAACGACTTCGCCGAGCTGATCTATCCGCCCGCGCCCTACAAGGTCTGCTACAATGATCCGTATCTCATCTTCCGCGTCCTCGATCCGGGTGAACGCGTAGCGGAGACGGCGGTGGTCGACGATAATGACGACAATGTCCTCTACCTCAGTTCGCTGGATCCTGAAACCGTCCAACAGGGCTGGGGTGAGCTCATGCTCGACCGGACCGTCGAGGGCGGGCCCATCCGCATCGGCAGTACGATCTATCAGCGAGGCCTGGGGACGCACACTCCGCTGACGCTGGAATACGCCATTCCGGAGGGCTACGACGCATTCGAAGCCGACGTCGGGATCGACCATGACGCCGACGGAAACGGAAGCGCCATCGTCTCCGTGGATCTGGACGGCCGCGAAGTTTTCAAGAGCTCCGTCGTTACCGGAACCTCCGACGCCATCGTGCTCCAGATTCCACTCGATGGCGCCAAACGCCTGACGCTACGAGCCGACCCCACCGGAGACGGCGACAAGTACGATCATGTCGATTGGGCGTCCGCCCGATTCGTCCGGGCGGCGGATGGCGACTAACATTCGCAACGACGATGAGCCGTGCACGACGAGTTGCTCATGAATGGTAAAACCGGACAATACGAGATCGGCGACCGTCGCGACGCGGATGAACCCGTCACTTCGGTGGAGCCTCCGGTCGCCGGACAGCGCCGAAGTCGCAGCCGTTGGGGCCTGCTCCTTGTCTTGCTCGCCGGACTCATCTGCCGGGGCGGTCTCATCACCCAGCCGGGCTTTGAGGACGACACCAGCCTCTTTAGGGATTGGGCGAGCAACCTGGCCACCTATCCGCTCAGCGAATACTTCGACCAGACGTCCTCCTGCAACTATCCGCCGTTGTATCTCCTCGTTCTCAAGGGAATTGGGCATCTTGAAGGGTTCGCCGCTGCTCAGTACGACATCGGCATCGACCGCGAGGCTCTGCTCGATGCACTGATACGCATCCCTTCCTGTTTGGCCGATTTGTTCATTGCGTTGCTGCTGTTTTTCGAGGGCCGACGCATCGCTTCGAGTCGGTGCGGGGTGGTTGCGGCTGCACTCTATTTCCTTAACCCGGTGTCCATCTATAACTCGGCGTATTGGGGTCAGGTCGATGCGGTGCATTCCGCGTTTCTTCTCGGCGCCTTGGTGGCCACGAATCGAATGAGACCCGCCTGGACGGGGATCGCCCTGGGCCTGGCGCTGATGACCAAGCTGCAAAGCATCGCCTTCGCCCCGTTGTTTCTCTTCGACGTTTATCGCTGGCAGCGATGGCGGGGTGTGGGCGTACTCATGCTGGGCCTATTGACCGCAGCCGTGTGCATCAGCGCTCCCTTCGCGTTCTCGGGCTCGCTGTCCACCGCTCTGCAGCGAGGCTACGTCGATGTCATCGGGCAGTATGAGAGACTGTCGATTAACGCCTTCAATCCGTGGTATCTCACTGGAACGCCCCATGCTCCAGACGCCAACGTGCCACCCCCGCTGGTAGCGCTAGCTGCGAAGGGTCAGGACAGCGTCGCCGACGACGCTAGTCCATGGCTGCGCTTGACCTGGCGTAGGATTTCGCAGTTGGTCTACGTCACGCTTGTGGCGGTGATTCTGTCCTTGTACGCCTCTCGACCCGGCATCGCTTCACGGGCCCTGTGCGCGGGTCTGCTCGGTCTGGCGTTCTTCCTGGCCCTTACCGAGATGCATGAGCGATACGCCCACCCGGTATTCGCCCTTCTACCGCTGTGGGCGATCGGTAACTCCTGGCGCGAGCGTGGGTACGTGGCGATGTCTTTCCTGGCCCTGCTGAACGTGATCTACGTCATGCACCCGGAGCATCTGGGCAGCGGCATCGCCGTCATCTTCACGCTGTTGTTCGTCATACTGCTGGCCGGCATGGCCGGGCGGCCCCGCAAGTCGACTTGCCCCGCACCACGACCGCCCGCGCTCCTGGCGGAGCCGGCCCCGCCGCGCTCCTCGCTGGTCGGCGCGTTTCGAGTCGCCACCCTGCTCGCCCTACTCGTCTGGCTGATCGGTGCGGGACTGTTCGCCTACCAGGCCACCACGCGCGGCCTCGCGATACCACAGTCGCATGAACACCGCATCTACCTGAGCGATCTCGAACCCCTGGTGGCCCGGATGGGCTACCGAACCCAGCGCCGAGACGGCTCGATCGACGGCGGAGTGATCCACCTGGGCAATCGCTTCTACCTTCGCGGCCTGGGGACTCACGCGGCATCGATTACGGAGTACAAGATCCCACCCGGCTGGAATCGGTTTCGGGCCGTCGTGGGAATCGATCGTCATTATCAGGGCCAGGCCAGGGTCAGTATCGACCTGGACGGGCAACGCATCTACGACAGCCCGACGTTGCGATCGGACTCGGATCCCATCGACATCGACCTGCCTATCGGCGGTGCGACGACGATTCGCCTGGTGAGCCATTCGCTCGGCCCGAAACGAGGCGACCACATCGACTGGGCCTTGGCACGTTTCGTACACTCCGATTCGGAGTCGCTTCTCGGGGACACCAACGACGCTGTCAATCCCGATGATTTTGACGCCTCAGTTGTCAGCCAAGAAGGGATTCAATGGTCAATTCCGCCCAAAGAGCCTTCCCTGCACGACTAGAACCTGTCCAGTGCTTGCCGGACAGTAAACCGTTCCGTAACCTTGTGGATACTCAGGCGTCGAGCGACGCCATCGTGCATGCACTGCGAGCCGCGAACTTCAGTTCGCGCGGTCTTGAAAGTGTAAGCGCATGGCAGAACCGCTCTTGGCGATTTAGGGCTCCCAACAGGTAGCCAAAGGCGTCAAGTCGCGCATCGAGGTGTCTGCGGGGCAGAGTTCGCGCGAACTGAAGTTCGCGGCTCGCTGTGTTGGATCAAGACAGGTTTGAAGATCGGAGACGTTTTTATGACTCGTACCAAGACCCACGACCGGCGTTGGCTCGCTGGCGTAGTGTTCGCGCTCGTACTCGCGTTCGGGTTCGGAGGCAATTTCGCTAGCGTAACCTATGCATGCGGCGGGTTCTTCTGCCAACTCGTGCCCATCGATCAGGCCGGCGAGCAGATCATCTTCCGTCAGGACGGCACGACCGTGACCGCCATCGTCTTGATCCAATACGCAGGCGATGCCGATGACTTCTCCTGGGTCCTGCCCGTGCCCGGTGTGCCGGAGTTCGAGTTGGCCTCCGACCTGATCTTCTCGCCGCTGGAGCAAGCCTCCCGCCCGCGGTTCAATCTCACCACCATAGGCGACGGCTGCGGGGTACCGCTGTCATCGGCGACGGATTCCTCCGACGGGTTTGCCGCCGGTCCAAGTCTCGACGACCCTGAGGACGACGGCGGCGTGGAAGTCCTCGAAACCCTCGTCGTCGGGCCGTTTGAGATCCAGGTGGTCAGCAGCGACGATCCAGCCGCCATGGCGGAGTGGTTGGAGGACAACGACTACGACCTCACCGATCGCGGCCAAGAGCTCATCACCCCCTACGTCGAGGAGGGCATGAACTTCGTGGCCATGCGCTTGCTTCAGGATCAGGGGGTGGGCGACATTCAGCCGCTGAAGCTTGTATACCAGAGCGAAACCCCCATGATCCCGCTGCGTTTGACGGCGGTCGCAGCCGTGCCGGATATGGGTATTCTGGTGTGGATGCTCGGAGACGCCCGTGCGGTCCCGCTGAACTATCTGCATCTGGACGTGAACTACACCAAGCTGGACTGGTATCGCGGGACGAGCGTGGCCTACGCCGACTACCAGGATCTGGTCACCGAAGCCATGGACGAAGCGGGCGGTCAGGGTTTCGTGACCGACTACGCAGGCACGGACCTCGACCTGGTCAGCCAACTGCCCGACCCGGACGACTTCCGCAACGAGTTGGTCCGGCTGGGCAACCTGGAATCGGATCAGGACTTCTACTCACAGCTCTATTCCAACTTCCTGTTCGCCCAGGACCAGGTGCTCGAAGTCTTACGCCGACAGCTGCCCCTTCCCGAAGGTCAGGACGAGGTAGCCTACGCGATTCCTTTGCTCATTCAGGATGTGTTGGGT
>JADFPW010000032.1 GCA_022562105.1 Planctomycetota bacterium | reverse complement strand
TTTTTATTACCATTCCCGAGCCTGCTTCGCTCGGCTTGATGATGGCTGGTGGTCTGGCACTATTCGCCATGGTCCGTCGCCGTTATCCCTGATAATCACGGTGTTGCCGTCTTGCCACGCGGCCGTCGTAAGTTAGTCGGTATCGCGGGTATCACTGTCGAGTGGCGCGTGAACGTGCCCGCCCGCAGCCTTCTCCCGCATGATGCGCACGGCACAGAAGACCACGAGCCCGCAGACCAGCAGGACGCTCATCGCCAGCATGAACATGCCTCCCAGGTTCAGGCCGGTCTCCGCCCCGCCGGCGTGGGCCAGCAAGCCATCGACGATTCGGGTCATGATTCATCCCCCCATGGCGACTCGGCGGACTCGGCGGCTTCGATCGTCCGTCGAATCCGATGCCGGCAGGCGAAGTCGCTCAAGGCGATCAGGAATATCAGGAAGCCGAGGATGGCGACGAAGACAAATCGGGCAATCGTGGCGTCCGCCGAGGCTGCCGACGCCGCGTTCGACGCCGCTTCGGTCACGGCGATGCGTTTGCCTTCGGCCACCTCGACGGTGGCGGTCCGTAGCCAGTCGGGCAACTCCTCCGGATTCACCCGCGTATCCGGTGCTCCGAGGACTTCCTTCATCTGGACCTGCAAGGCCTCATCGTCGGTTTCGCCAGCCGCCATTTGTGTAGCCACCAGCGGTTCGTAGACCCCCCTTTCCGCAGCCCTGGCTTGCCGATCCGGGCTCATCTTGGCCAGATACTCGGGAAACTTCTGATAGGACCACATACCGAGGATCACGATCAAGAAGGCCGGGGTCACGTAGCGGATCACGAAGGGCATGAAACGCGGCACCCGGAAGTCGGCCCCGCGGTTCATTTCGTCCACCCCACGTTTGGCGCCGATGACCCAGCCGAAAATGAGCACCTGGCACGTAGCTGCCACAATCATCATCAAGTTGCACCAGAAGTCGGCATGGTCCAATACCAGGGCGTTCTTGCTGAAATACATGGTCGCCGTCGCCCCCATTGCGGTGACCACACCGAGAATAGCCATACTTCCACGCCGTTTGAGCCCGAAACCATCTTCCAGAAACGCGATGGCCGGTTGCAACATGCTCAGAGAACTGGTGACCGCGGCAAAAAAGAGCAGCCCGAACCACAAGGCCCCGAAGAAACTCCCGCCGGGCATGAAGTGCATGATCGCCGGGATGGTGATGAAACCCAAACCGAAGGTGCCCGCTTCGGCACTTGCCGCTCCGAGAAACAGAAACGCGGTAGGCACGACGATTAACCCGCCGAGGATCACCTCGCAAAACTCGTTGGTGCTGGACGCACTGAGGGCGGTCAATACGACGTCGTCGTTCTTTCGCAGGTAGCTGGAATAGCAGAGAATGAGGCCGAAGCCCACGCTCAAACTGAAGAAAATCTGCCCCGCCGCCGCCAGCCACACTTGTGGCTCCAGGAGCTTCTCCCATCGCGGATTCCACATAAACCCCAAACCGGTCGATATGTTGGGGAGCGTCAGGACGCGAACCAGGATGACCACGGCGCAGATTATCAACGCCGGCATGGCCCATTTACAGAACACCTCGATTCCACGACTGACGCCACGATAGATGATGGCGAAGTTGACCAGGAAACAGATCACCACCAGCCAGAACAGCCCTCCATCGCCCATCAGGTCGCCGTGGGCGCCCATGCCGAAGGTGCTGACGAAGTGTTTGGAAGTGGCACCGACCACGGCGGTCACTTCCTCGGACGAGCCGGCGACGATGTTGGTGGTAGCAGCACCAAACAGTTCCGAGAAACCGCCCTTCAGGAAGAACAGACAATAGTCCAGGCACCACGCCTCCAACAGAATGTAGTACATGTAGATGACCACGGGGATCAAGAGGGTCATCGCCCCGATCGCCTTGGCCGGTGCTCGTCGCCACAGGGCGTACATGATTCCGGGGGCGTTGTTCTGACCGAATCGCCCGCCTAATCGCCCCATGGTCCACTCGCACCAGGCGATGGGGATTCCCAGCACGAGAAAACTGATGATGTAGGGGATCATGAAGGCCCCGCCGCCGTTGTTGACCGCTACGCCGGGGAAGCGCAGGAAGTTCCCCAGCCCCACGGCCGACCCGGCGACGGCCAGGATTACCCCAATCTTGGATCCCCAATGCTCTCGTGTTTCGAGTTGCGGAGCGGCAGGCTGACTGCTCATGGATGGGTTCCCTTACCGATGATCCCAGGGATCGGTGATTGTTATTGCATCCCTGTGTGGCACCGGTTTTCAACCGGTGTCCTTCTTACCGGTTATAAACCGGTGCCACACTTACGGCGACCAAAGATACATGAACCGCGGAGCGATTCGCTGCGGCCAACCGGACAGATCGATATTGAGAAGATTCGTATCGCCCCGGCCGGCAGGGCGCTGGGCGTAGTAGTTCGGTTTGTATCCCAGCGGGCGATGGTAGGCGACTACCTTGATGCGTTTCTCGCCCACCTGACGCTTCAGGTCGGCGATGGCCTGCCGCATGGTGGTGATCCCGTCGATCAGTCCGACATCCAGGGCCTGTTGGGCGGTATAGATCCGACCGTCGGCCAACTCGCGTACGCGGGCCTCGTCCAAGTCAGGGCGACCCTCGGCGACCACGGTGACGAAACGATCATAGAGTTCGTCGACCACGCCTTGAAAGATCGCCCGCTGCTCGTCGGTTAGCGGGGTAAACGGCGAACCGCCCGCCTTGTTTCGACCCGAGGTGATCGCTTCACCGGATACCCCGAGTTTGGCCATCGTCCCGGTGACGTCGAAGAGCTGCATGATCACCCCGATGCTTCCGGTGACACTCGATCGATGGGCCAGTATCCGATCGCAGGCGCAGGCGATGTAGTACCCACCGCTGGCCGCCACATCGGTCATAACAGCCACCACCGGTTTTCCGGACTTGCGGAAGTGCATGATTTCCTCGTGCATCAACTCGCTGGCGGTCACGCTCCCGCCGGGCGAGTTGATTCGCAGGAGCACGCCCTTGACCCGCGGATCGCGGCGGGCCTTATCGAGTTGTTCGAGTAACAGACTCACCGGATGTTCACCGTCGCCCAGGAGTTCCGGCTTGTTCCTGTTCATCAAGATGCCATCGACGTCGATCAAGGCGATCTTGGCTGCCGCCCAACGGGAGTCGGCCGTCAAGACGGTCTCGTCCAAGTCGCGGTTGGCGCTGACCGGCTTGATCAGGAACCCGCCGCTCGGAAAGCAACCGACCAGGAGTCCGGTGGCTGCCACCGCCAGCATCAGCATTCGTCGCCGACATGGATTCGAGTTGCGTTGCTTCACGTCGTATACTCCATATAGTGCCAAACAATCGATCCACCGTGCGCCCGACGGCGCGTATCACCGGACCCTAGCGCCCGGGTACGTCGTGGTGCAGAGTTTACGTGATTCGGTTCGAGGGTCAAAGACGCCAGGAGAGGGTGGGTCAACAACGAGGGGAAGTCGCCCGGGAGTCTCGCGTGTCAGCTCGCATCAGCGACGACGAATTCGCCGACCTCGTTGGCCAAGCGCTATCCGAGCTGCCCGCCGAATTCGACCGATATCTGGACGGCGTGGCCATCGATATCGAGTCGATGCCCGACCGCGACACTGCACGGAGTGTAGGCCTGCGGAGTCGGCGTCACCTGCTCGGGCTCTATGTCGGCGTTCCCCTGACGCAACGGAGCATCGAGCATACCGGTCGCCTGCCCGACCGCATCGTCATCTACCGGGAGAACATCCTCCGCGTCTGCCGGACTCGCCAGCAGGTGGTGGATCAGGTGCGCAAGACCGTACTGCACGAGGTCGGTCACCACTTCGGTCTCGACGAACTGGATCTGGACGGTCTGGGTTACGGATAAGCAGCGAGGTCAAACCGACGTCGGATTGGACCGACAATCTAAGGCTCCGGGCTGGGGCCGCACTTGGGGTCCAGCGGTATGGGGGGGACGAATTCTTCTTGCAGCGTGTGTACGAATACGCCTTCGAAGGTTTCGGTGGGGTTAGATGTCCACCGAAGGACACCGGAGAATTTGTTGCCGTCGATTCGGCCCTCGTAGGTGAATGCCGCAGCACAAGCCCATCGATAGCTGGCCGTTTGCATCGATGGGTCCCAATCCAGTGCCATCGGAACCCACAAGCCGCCCGCCGTCGTCTCGATGTAGCCTAGCACACTCTCCTCCGGCTCTTCGAACGATTTTTGCTCGTGCCAGAACGGAGTCGGAGCGTAGAACCAGCCTGCGGGCGTTCGCACGTCGCCGGACCATGTACCCAGAATGTCGGCGTTGCTACGCTCATAGGGGGCGTCGATTCGACTGACGGTGAAGTCGGCGACGACCTGGTCGCAGGTAGCCGGAAGGTAGTCGACCACGTTGGTCAGCGTAATCGTGTCTGCAACCGGATCGAGTTCCAGCGTGGCAATGAACGAATCAAACGAGTGGAGAAAGCAGAGGTTGGTCAGAGACGCGGACATCCCGAGCACCATCACATTGTCATGGATCGATCCGGTCAGGTGAAACGCCGGCCGCCCGTTCAGAAAGTCGCCCGGGTCGACATTCAACTCGCCAACTCCAAAGATTCGATGACCCCACTGAGCCAACGTCAGATGAAATCCAAACGTATCGCCATCGGTCGTCGTACCTGTCCCTTGCCACAGTCCGGCGACCTGATCAAGAGCGGTGTTGCTGGTGGCGAATGCTCGCTGAAAGGCGCCAAAATCGTCCAGATCCACGTCAACATCGAGGTCGAAGTCGAACAGCCAGCAGCCGACGTTGGGCGCCACGCCCGGGCCGCTGACGCACTCCTGAAATGCGGCGTAGTCCGCCAAATCCACCACGCCGTTGAAATCACTATCGCCGAAATGCTGAGCGCCGGACGGCGCCGCCGCGATCGCAAAGGCAACAATTCCTGGCAAGAACGTGCGTCTGCTCATGACCAACTCCAATAACAAGACAATCACTTATCCGAGACTCGCATTTGCAGCCTGCGAAGCCGTCATTCTACCGAATCGACAGCCCGACCGCAAGCCCAAGCAGTCGTACCGAGCCGCAACCTTCGTCCACAAAGAGGTTCGCCGAGAGTGGCTCGAGAATCATCCTGATGCCTTCTGGTCTCCCACCTTTTGTTCTCCTGAAACCTTGCCTTCCTGATGGGCAGCCTATCGTACCTCATTCCCGAGTCCACTGTCCCTTGATCCTTTACCGCTGACTCGCAGGGTCCAAACGGGGCGAGCACGAAACCGCTGTCCAGCGGGTCGACGATTCCGTCACCGTTTTGATCGGCCATGTCGCCCCCGGAATCACTGGTCCCGACCGGACAACCAAACCGCGCCAATTGGATACCGGAGTCCAGCGGATCCACGCTGCCGCTGCCGTTGGCATCTCCTTCGCATTCCATCGAGATCGTGAACTCGACGGTCAGGAATGGATTGGTATCCGGCAAGGGATTCTTCCGTGGGTCGTATCGTTTTGTTGTCGGAAGTGTGGTCTCATCGCCGGTCAGGATCATAGCCGGAACCGCGTCCACCAACCAGCATCAGGAACGCTCGAGGTGACGCTGGCGCGGCGGGCCGCAAAAACCACGCTTGCTCGGAGTTTGCAGGAACTCGATCAGGCGAAGGCCGCAGGGTGTGTGCAGTGTACGGCTGAGTTCCTCAACCGCGCTGCGGAACCCCGCGCCGCGGCGATAGAGATGGCGGTAGGCGAGCTTGATCTCGTCGATCTCCTCGTCGGAGCAGTCGGCGCGGCGCATGCCGACGATGTTTACACCGGTGCATTCGTTGCGAAAACTCGCGGTCATGAATGGTGCAACGTCCATGGTGATCTGGCTGCACCCGGACAACATGACCAGCTCCCCAATGCGGACGAACTGGTGAACTCCGCAGTTGCCGCTAAGCACGGTGCGGTCCCCAAGCTGCACGTGGCCGGACAGGAGCGCCCCGTTGGCCATGGTTACGTGCGAACCGACGCGACAATTGTGACCCACGTGTGCGTTGGCCATGATGTAGCAGTCGCTGCCGACCACGGTCGAGGAATCGGGCTCTGTGCCGCGATGCACGCTGGATCCCTCGCGGAATACGGTTCGATCGCCAATGCGACAGGTACTACGTTCCCCGCCGAATCCGCGATCCTGCGGTAGATGACCGATGACGGTGTGCGGATGGATCTGGCAATCGATGCCGATTTCCGTCCAGCCGGTCAGGTAAGCATGCGGATAGATCCGGGTGCCGGCGCCGACGCTTACAGGCCCGTCGATAATGACGTAGGCACCGATCTCGGCGGTCGAATCGATATCGGCCGACGAATCAACAATCGCGGTCGGATGAATCGGCATGGCAGAGGCTCCCTTTCGTGAGTGGGCGGCATTCTATGGAGGAAAGGGGGAATCGACCAGCCGCGCGGATTCGGGCTGGGAGGTTCGAACTGCCGAAGCGGCGTTCGGCTCGAAGACAATCGACCGAACAGGCTTTCCCCCGACGATGACCCGCGCAGCCCAGAGATTCGTCGCCCAGCGCAGTCCGGGCACCGAGCATGCGGAGCCGAATCCGAGGCTGCCGCTGATTTCCGACTAGCTTGGGATGGCCGAGGCGGCCGGCGCTTCGGTGGAATCGTGAGCCGCCCGAACGCAGTTGCGGCCGGCGGCCTTGGCTGCATACAACGCGTCGTCCGCCGCCTTGAGCAGCTGATCCGGGCTGGTGATTCCGTCGCACGCTCCAGCCAGACCGAGGGAAATCGTGATGGAAAGCTCGTTTTGACCATCCGCGATCACCCTGGCCGCGACGGTTCGACGTAATCGTTCGGCAGCCTTGCGGGCCGCCTCCACCGTCGCCTTCGGACAGATAACCAGGAACTCCTCACCCCCCACTCGGCAGACGATCTCGCCACGGCGGACCGAGGCTTGCAGGGTGTGCGCCGTCTCCCGAAGGACCGAGTCGCCGACCGCGTGGCCGTACGTGTCGTTGAACTTCTTGAAGTGATCAATGTCCAGAATAATGCACGACAGTGGATCGCCGTAGCGCTTCGCCGAGGCCCAATACCCGTTCAGGCGTTCCATGGCGTCCCTCCGGTTGACCAGACCGGTGAGTTCGTCCGTGGTGGCCAGGGTGGCGAACTTCTTGTTGGCAACCGCGAGTTCGGCGTTCATCCGATGAACCTCCATGGTCCGCTTGTCGAGCTCGCGTTGCAGATCGAGGAGTCGTTGACCGGCGCGCAATCGAGCCAGGAGTTCGCGTTTCTTGAAGGGCTTGGTGACGTAGTCATCGGCACCGGCCTGAAACGCTTCCACGAGGTAGTCTTCGTTGGTATTGGCGGTCAAGACGATAATGAACACCAACCCGACGCCTTCGTGGGCACGGAGAGCCCGACACAGGTCGAGGCCTCCCATCTCGGGCATCATTCCGTCGGTGACGACCAGTTGCAAGCCTTGGTGGAGCAGAATGCGCAACGCTTCCTTCCCATCCGACGCTGTCACGACGGTGTACCCGTCATCCTGCAAGTGTCGCTCGAGAAGACGCAGGCAGAAGGGGTCGTCGTCGACAGCGAGTACTATCCGGCTGTTCTGCCCCTCCCCCTGCGGGCAAGCCGAATCGGTCTGTATGTCCACGTCTGATCGAGTTTCGCTCATGAAATCGTCTTGCCTGTTTAGCGGCCCACTCGGTACCCTCGGTGAACAACCGTTGACGCCGCCTGACGTGCACCGGGAACAACACTCGGCGCACCATGCCTTGTTTCTTGGAGGCTCAAATGCCCCTGATATTCTGAGCCGTCCCGGCGCGGCGGGAAGGCTCGGACCTACTAGGGCTCCTTAGCCACCGGGCTCGCAAGCGGGGGCCCGCGCCGCCTGACATAAGCTGATCAGTTCGGCGATCTCAGTCCTCAGATTGTCCAATGCCCTGCCATTGAGCAGCCCTTTCTCCAGATTGGCGCCGGCTACACTGATGAATTCGAACCCGAACCCGTCGCCCTTGCCTTTGATCTGGCGAGCGAGCTGTTCGACACGGTGGGCATCGTTGTCGCTGACCGCTTCCTCAATGTCGCGAATCGTGGTCGGCAGATCGGACACGAATGTGGCAATCAGCTCCGCCATGGCGGGTTGGCCGGTCATGGTGCTCAAGAGCGGCTCCTCCTTGAGCCATTTGAGCAATTCGGCAAGTTCCGGGCGTGCCCATGGTTTGGCCATGTATCGATCTGCACCGGCGTCCAGGCATCGCGACCGATCTCCAGGTCCGGTCATTGCGGTTACAGCCACAATCGGTCCGCAGTAGCCTCGGCGGCGTAACTCAGCAATCGCTTCTAGCCCGCCCAGCACCGGCATCTCGATGTCCATGAGGACCACGTCGTAGGAGGCCGCCAGGGCCTTGTCGACCGCAACGCGGCCGTTCTCCGCCCAATCCACATCGGCTTGAAGCCGGCTCAGGTGGAAGGCCACCAACCGGGCGGTTGTTGGATCTTCCTCGGCCAGAAGCACACTGGAGCGAACGGCGTCGGAGGTAAAGTCGAAAGGGTCGATGGCCTGCTCGAACGCCAGGCCCACCTCATGAATCCTGCCCTCCAAGTAGTGGCAGTGGGTCACCACGCCGCCCACGCCACTCCAAGCTCCATGCACGCTGATCAATTGGACGAGGCAATTGGTTCCGGAGTGGACGAATCCACCATGCAGCAGGGACAGACCTCCAGTACTGATGTTGCGGGTCGGGACCCGGAAAGCAACCCGGCTTGACGAGCCGGGTTGCTGCATGTGAACCGCGATCGTGTTCCGATAACGGAAACGCGGAGCCTGACGCAGGTTGCCCCTGATGCGTTCCTCCGCCGCGTCGAGCTGATCGAGGATACTGTCAACCTCGGCAGCCGACAGACGGACACTGTTTATTGAGGATTGGAGCGACGAATCCGTCTTGGCCATCAGGTATACTCGTATCTCGGCGGGGCGCGGCCGGTGCATGTCTGCATGCGTCACAGATCCGCGCTGCATGTTACAGACACGGTTTGGCCGACCGCCTTGTCGACGCTTAACGATGAGGGACCACGTCGATTCGCCCCCCGGCCCTTCAGGCGACGATGGCTCTGCTATACCCTGGTCATCGGTTCGCGGGGGACGCGTGTTGACGGGCGTGGTTGGGAGTTTCAACACCGGGCTGAACATTCCACGAACCGTGATTGCTCCATGGGTGATCGCGGGGCGGGCGTGCCGTAGATGGTATTCAGCCGACTTGAGCCCCAGATCGGCTGGGCCGTCACCGATTATCGGATTCGAGCGTAGTTCGCTCTCGACCCGCTGAGTCCGACGGCAGCGATCAGCTTCCGATAAGCCGGCGCTGGGTCCGGATATGAGGCGGCCGCAGGTAGGTTCCACTTGGCAAATAGCCGATCGTTGTCCCGTTGTCCGGTAGGCAGGTCGCCGGTTTTGCGCTCGTCGTGATGTTCGTCGTGATGCACCAGGGCTTGTGGGCAGCCCAGGACGCGGAGTTTCCGCTCGATCTGAATCTTCAGGGCTAGATCGGGGTCGGCGGCGAAGAAATAGTACCGTTCGTCGAGGTAGCCGACGTCGCGGAGTAGAGCGTTCGAGAGCAGGCCGAAGTTGGCGTAGGGATACCCCCGAACGTGATACATTTCGTAGGACTCGCCCCGGTGCTCGATGCGGTGCAGTTGGTTTCGCGGCTGATGCCAATTGTGGTAGAAGGCGACCATCCCCAGGTCGGGCAGATCCGACCGGGTCAGGAGTTCCATCGCGGCTTCCACGCTTCCGGGAAGCGGATAGGCATCGTCGTTGAGCCACATGACGTAGGCACCTCGGGCGGCCCGAAATCCCTTGTTGAAAGCCTTGACTGCCCCCTCGCGACCGGGCTCTAGGATGATCCGCAAGTGGCCCTGTTCGCCGAGCCAGTTACGCGTGCCGTCGGTCGATCCACCGTCCACGACGATCAGCTCGTGGCTGGTAGAGACGTGTTGGCCCACTCGCTCGACGCAGCGTTGCAGACGGCCGAGGCGATTAAACGTGGGGACGATAATGCTCACCACGGGACGGGAGGTCACGGCGACACCGCGATCGACTGTTGGGCCAGGAACCAGTCCACGTATTGATCGAGCCCGGCCGGCAACGTCCAGCGTGGGTCGTATCCCAGACGGTGAAGGCAGGATACATCCGCATAGATGCGAGAGGTTTCCCGAGCGCGGGATTGGCCGGTGAAACGCAGCGTGAGGGCGCTGGGCCAGCGCCGGTTCACGTGCTCGGCGACCTGGCGAACTGACCAAGCCTGCCCGCTACCCACGTTCCAGAATCGGCGGTCATCGTCGGCCACACCGGCGATGCGCCACACCGCGTCCGCGACATCCTGCACGTGAACGAAGTCTCGCTCCTCACTCCCGTCGCCGAACAGCTCGACCGTGCCGTCGGACGCACGGGAGGCTTGTTGACACAGATCCCACAGCAATTGACGCCGCTGACCCGGGCCGTAGGCGTTGAATACGCGGGCGATCCGGACATCCAATCCGTGTCGATCCGCGAATCGAAGGCCGGCGACCTCGCACGCTTGCTTTCGCCGCCCGTAGGCCGACAGGGGGGCGATGCCGTCCTGCTCGCTAACCGGATTCCGCGTTGGTTCGCCGTAGACCGCGGCGCTGGACAGGAGAATCAATCGGCATCGTGGAGCGGCCCGGGCGACCCCTTCCAGGACGTTGGTCCACGCCGGCAGGTCGGTCGACTCACGCGAGGCACCGGAACACGGATCGTCAGGAGTCCCGCCCATGCCCGCTGCATGAACGCAGACCGTCGGACTCCAGCGTTCCAATAGCGTCCGAATCGGGAGTTGGTTCAGGTCGAGCGTTTCGAACTGCTCGACGCCCGGGACGGGGTCGGTTGGCCGGCGGCGCCCAACTCCAAACACGCGGTACCCGCCGGCGGCGAACTGCCGTGACAGCTCCCGGCCGAGGAAGCCGGCCGCACCGGTCACCAGGCAGCGGGCCGGTGGTGTGGCGCCTTGGCTCCGGGGTGCGGTGTTCAGCGGCGTACTCATCCCGGGTTCGATATCGGCATATCACACCAAATTTCCGGAACGAGCCTTCCACAATGTAAGCGTTTCCGCCATAATGGTGCCGCTATGACTGCTATAGGCATTCTCCTCCTGATAGGGCTAGGGGCACAGGACGCTCTGCCTCCGGCCGAACCTGCTGTGGTCGAGGAACCGCTGGAGGGCTTTTGGCCTACCGAGCGCATGGCGGAAATGATGCTCAAGCGGTGGGCGGCGGACGCGGCGGATCGACATCAACTCGACGAGACGCAGCATGCAGCCCTTGAAGAGATGCTCCTCGCTCGCTGGCCGAAATTCATGAAGGAAAACCGACGCCAGCTCCAGCCGGTGATTAATCGCTTCCTCGAATCGCGGATAGATCCCGATCCGCCGGAGGAGGGGGCCGTCCAGGATTGGGCCAAACAAGCCCTGCCCATATACAATGAGGCGCGAACCCTAATCGGCGAGCTAAACGCCGAGTTTGGCAAGATCCTTCGCCCGGAGCAGTTCGAGAAATTCGAGGGCGACGCCAAGAGGATGAGCGGGTTCATGGATCGGTTCGGAGAACGGCTGGCTCGGTGGGAGAGAGGGGAGTTCGAGGAGAACGAATTCACCGGCCGCGATTCTCGCCGCGGGCGCCGCGAGCGGAACCGCGAAGCCAGGCGGGACGCGGCCCAGCTAGCGAAGGCGGAGTCGGCTGAGCCAACGGACCAGATCCTCGCCGAACTCACCAAGTGGGACCGATACCTCGAGGACTTCCTCCTACGTTATCAGCTCGACGAAACGCAGCGGGTGGCTGCCCGGTCGATTCGCAAGGAGTTGGGCGAGCGAGCGCTGGCCCATCGTGAACGCCACATGGACGAGATCGTGGCCTTGGAACGCGGCATGAGAACCCCGGGGGCGACCGAAGAGGAGGTCGCCGAAAAGCTAAAGGAGCTGTACGGCCCGATCGATCGGCTCTTCGGCGAATTCGAGCAGCGATTGGACCGCC
Organism: Planctomycetota bacterium; assembly: GCA_022562105.1. Lineage (GTDB taxonomy): Bacteria > Planctomycetota > Phycisphaerae > UBA1845 > UBA1845 > JADFPW01. The sequence goes on along the minus strand of JADFPW010000032.1, from coordinate 7,446 downwards.
TACCGACCGAGGCCCAGCGGGCCAGTGCGGACGCCGAGTCGTCAAAGACGTCGTCGCCCGAGTTGGCCCCCTCCGGCGCGTCGGAATAGCGGCGCTCGCCTATGACTTGGAACAGGGGTCATCCGGTGACCAACACCCCCACCAAAATGAAAGTAGTCGTCGCCATGAGCGGGGGCGTCGATTCGAGCGTCGCCGCCTGTTTGCTGCACGAACAGGGGTACGAGGTCATCGGTTTGTTCATGCGCGTTGGGGCGGAGCCTGATGAATCCGCCGCCCCGGAAGTCGCAGACCGACACCGCGGATGTTGCAGCGCGGCGGACGCTGCGGACGCCCGCTTCGTCGCCGGTTTGCTCGACATTCCCTTTTACGCCCTGAACTTCCAAAAGGACTTCGACCGCATCATCGACTACTTCGCAGACGAGTACGCCAACGGGCGTACGCCGAATCCCTGCGTGGTGTGCAACCATGACTTGAAGTTCGGCAAGCTCGCGGACTATGCCGACGCGGTCGGCGCTCGTTACCTAGCCACAGGTCACTACGCCCGGATCGAACAACATCGGGGTCAGCTCCGGCTGCGTCGAGGCGTAGACTCGCACAAAGACCAATCCTACGTCCTGTTCGGCATCGAACGAGCGATGTTGGATCGAATCCTGCTTCCCATCGGCTCCATGAGCAAGGCGGAGGTACGTGAACATGCCCGTCGATTCGGATTGCCGGTTTGCGACAAGCCCGACTCGGTGGATATATGCTTCGTGCCCGACCAGGACTACGCACGCGTCGTGCGGCAACGGCGTCCTGATGCCTTCCGAGACGGCGACGTCGTGGATGCCCAGGGCAAGGTGCTGGGGCGCCACTCGGGAACGCCGCAGTTTACCATCGGCCAGCGTCGCGGCCTGGGCATCGCGGCGGGTGTGCCTATTTACGTCACCGGCATCGACCCAAAGACGCGGCGCGTCACGGTGGGCACACGCGAGAAGCTCTTCGAGCGCGGACTGATCGGCGAGCGGGCCAACTTCCTGATCGACGAGCCCGACGACGTCTTCCGCGCTCGAGTGAAGATTCGCTACTTGCACAAAGCGGCTGGCGCTACTGTCGAACGAACCTCCGACGATACCGTTCGGGTGATCTTCGACGAGCCGCAACCGGCCGTCGCCCCGGGCCAAGCCGTGGTGTTCTATGACGACGACTACGTCATCGGCGGTGCGTGGATCCGCGAGCCCTGCGATCCCGCAGACGAGGATGCCCTACCTGCCGATTCGATTGCGTCCCATCTGAGCGAGGCGTGACCGGCTTGCAACAGTCACCTGATCGTCTACCGCGCCTCCAAGGCTACGGGGCTCACACCCCATCAGCGGCTGCAGTTCGTTCAGCCGGCGAACGGTAGTGGGTAACGCTGCGGGCCCGCCAAACTCGGCCGTCGAACGTCGTGTTGGACGCGACTGACTTGTAGAAATCGACTTTCACCGCGACCGCGCCCAGCTTGCCGACTATCTGCAGAATGCTGCCGACGACTTGCTGGGCCTGCGGGTCGGGAATCATCGCGGCTGGGATCATGCCCACCGCGGACACCATCCCAAAAACAGTGGCGACTTCCTGTCCGATGTTGCGTCGATCTTGCCACGACATCGAGGTGAACGATCCCGAAGGGATGAGCGCCTCCGCCATGATCCGGGGGTTCTCGCGGAGGTTGGGGTGTTCGCCCTTGGCCGTCGCCAGACAGATCACGATGGCCTCCGCGGAGGATCCGAAAATCAAGTGTCCGTCCGCCACGCCGGCCACCACCGGCTGAGGCTGCATGGGGAGGAAGATGTCGCTGAATCCGGTGAGGCGATCGTTGCTCGTCGGTGAGATGCGGACGATCATCATGGCCATCATCGGGTTCGGGTTCAGCGCAGTCAGCTTGCTCATTGCGGCGGGAATGGCTTCCAGGGCGGCGGCCAGCTTCTCCCGGGCAGCCGCCTCGTCCGAAACCTTGGTCAGCGATACCCACGCGGTTCCACCCTCGCCTTCCATGGTGACGCTGATGGAATCGCCTTGGATCCAGCTCAGCAGATCCTTGCGAACATCAAAGCCGATGTCCTTTTGGATCACCTCCCACTGGGCGAGCAACGCCTCTCCTTCGGGCCCGACCATGCCCACCGTGTCCTCGATGAAGGTGTACAGGGCGTCCAGGTCAATCCCGCCCGCGATGGTGAAAGAGACCGTTTCGGCCGGAAGGTACCGGTCGAAGTTCGCCATCGGCGCCCGGTTGCCCAGGACGGGATAGAACGGCTTGCTCTTGGCGTCTTCGGTCAGTGCGATCACCGAATCGCAGTAGGTCGAATAGCCCTCCGTGTACAGCACGGTGGCGGCGTAATCCATCATCCCGGGTATGTCGAGGATGCGGTCGATGATCCGCTTGACCATCTCGGCCCGTCCGCCGCCCCCCGATGCTCCTTGCTTTGCCTTGGCCAGGGCGGCGCTGTACCTCGGCTCGGATCGCAGACTATCAAGATCCGCATCGTTGGCTATTTTATTGGGGTCGGAAAACCCGTCATCGACGGCACGTTCCAACCAGGTCAGCGCCTTCTCGCGGTGGCCGAGGAGAGCGTGCATACAGGCCACGTTGTACTGAATCCCAGAGTCCGCCGGAGCGAGCGTGGTGGCCTTCAGCATTCCCTCCAGCGCCTTTTCCATATCGCCCGCTTCGTACGCCTGGAACGCTTCATTGAACACGGGCGCGGCTTCCGAAGTCATCGCGGTTTTGACCGTCTGGCCGGTGGGTCCGTGTGGGACCATCTCAGCAAGCGCCAGATCCCCGATCGCCTGCAAGCTGGTCAGCAAGTTCTGCATATCGAAGAAGGTCAGCCCATCCTCGGCTTCCGGCAGACCGGCAAAGGCCGTCTTGAACCGCGGCGTCGCCGACAGGGCGGTCTTGTCCGACGTGCCGGCCAGCAAGTTCAACACGTCGTCCAGCATCCGCTGCCCCAGGGTGATGAGAATGACGTCGTCCCGTCGGCCCACCGTGATCGGCAGGAACGGACCCCGAAGGTTGGAACCCGTCAGATTCGCGCTGGCCAATGACGCCCCGCGCGATGAGCTGCGCGCTACCGCGAGCACCTCTTTCTCGGCGGCCTTGTTGACCTCCGCGACGATGGTTTCCAGGATGGCGACCAGACCCGTGTAGTTCTTCTCCACACCGTCGGCCGGGCCGCGCATCAGCCAGACCACGTCGGGGGCCCCAACGGTCATCTTGTCGCCCAATCGAGAAGCCTCGGCCAGACGCTCGGCAAAGACCATCTCCCCCCCGGCCAGCGCCGACCAATCGACTCCCTCGTAGAGTTGCTCCGCGAGTTCGGTGAGCCGATCGAGCTGGGACCGATCTTGCTCGTCGAACATTCCACCGACGATCCCCATGAGGTCCGCGCCGATCCCGGACTCGCACAACGCGCTGATGACCTCCTGCCAGTATTCTTCGATGAACTCGCGTTCTGCGTTGCCTCTTCCCGCCACACAGATAAACACGTCGTCCGGCACGGCGGAAATCAGGGTGAACTCGTCGGCTTGGACCTTGACTCCACCGATCAACAAGATGGACAGACAAATCACCGCCCCAGCAGCCTTGCGTTTGAACAAACGTGCAATCATCATGCTCTGGTTTCCTTGCTTCCTGATTCTGGCCCTACGCCGCGGTCTCGTTGGCGACGCCCGGCGTGCAGGTGCTTCGCATGAGGCAACCGACGCAAGTGTGGCCTCATGCACGTGATTATCACCACGATAGTCGAGGTAGGGAAAAACGCCAAGGTAAGAATGTGTCAGGATTTGCCGGGGTGACTGACGTCGTTACCGGCCCCGTGGCCGGTCGGCGAAGTGCGAGGCGAACTTTCGGCCTTCGCTGTCACGGGCTCGGGCTAGTGGGGCTACAAGTCTACACGCGTCTTGTCTACAGGTTGCTGGTGCTTCGTCCGGCGCGGTGGCCCTCGACTCACCTGCGACAGATCAATTCGATCGAGAGTCGGTGCGGGCGTATTCCCCCACAAAAGCCCGTACCGGATCGGGCACCCGCGCGGGCGGCCAGGATGCGAAGAAGTCGTGCAGGTCGGCAAACGGGGCGCCGCAGCGCTTGCTCTGGCCGTGCTCGCAGTCGGTGGCATTTCGGAGTGCGTTGAAGTCGGCCACTGTCCATTCGACGGGGCTGGCTTCGATGGTCCCCGTCTCGTCGATCAGCACGACTTGTGGCCCACGAAGACGCTCCGTCCATTTCGCATGGGGGGTGTTCACCCGCACCTCGGTATGCGTGCCCGCCACCTGGTTCTCGTAGCGATCGACATGGACCTGGACTTTTTCTTGATCGAGCGCCGAAAAAACGACGATCCCAGGTTGCTGATCGGTCATGCCCACGGCCAGGAATCCGCCGGCCAGGTTGCGGTTGTACTCGACGAACTCGATGTTCGCCGTCGTGCCGATCCGCTGGTAGCCGGCGTAGGCCCCACCGACGAGCAACGCCAGAGCCAGCGTGACCCGTATCGGCCCCAGCCGACGACGAGCGGCTACCGGAGGAGGCATCGCTGCAGCGCGGAAGACTCCGTTTCGAACGACAATAGCCATCAAACACCTCGCAAAGTGCTCATCCGGCCACTCCTCGCCGGTGGTTTCGCGTGACCCCTCATCTCATGGCTCCGGGGGGCGTCATAAAGACAACCCGTCGATCGGTTGGAGTATTCCGCGGAACCGTCGACGCCGGCCCACCCACTGCTCCACAGTCATGAAACCGCGCTACCGGCCGTCGGTGTTCTCGGCAATCGGGTAACGAAGCAGATCACCACCGCCAACAAAATACAACCATCCCTCAGCCTCAGCGACCCACATCTCCATACTGCGGAAGGTCACGTTGGGGATAGTCATCGTCGGGGTGAAAATAAACGATTTTGCGTTGTAACGGCCGACCTCGGTGTAGGTCTCGTCATGGTCGGAGCGGGCGGCCCAGTACTCGTTTGGTCGATCCGTCGGCTGCAACGGCCTGCTCTGACCTTCCAGCGGCCAGAATTCGCCGTTCACCACTCGCGATAGGCCGGTGCCAGGATCAAGGAGTCGGTACTCTGGTTTCTCCGGCCCTACGGCGTCGCTTTGATCGCGGCCGTAATGTCGACTTCGCCGGATCAGGACCGCATCGTGTCCAGCCACGAACGCCACGGGAACGCAGCGATTAGCTTCCGGTACGTCCGTCTCCCGAACCCGGTGGCTGGCTGTGTCAATGATGACGATGGAATTGACGCTGGCTCGCCCCGTGCCCTCGGTGTGCCCGGCCACAATTTGTCGCTCGTCTGATGTCGCAATCGGCAGAACGTAGCGCCCCATCAGGAGGGGCCTCGGTATTGCACCGGCCCGACAAAGCCACAAACCCCGCTCTCCGTCACGTTTGAGACTCCGCACCGTGTGACTGCCGACTCGCGCTTCCCACGCGCTAGTGCGGAGGCGCGTATTGAATCCCAGACCGTCGGGAACCTCGTGCGGCGCCGGTACCATCGGACACTCTTCGGGCTGCGGTATCAGCGGCCCAAGTTGCCCATCGACAACCGAGCGCCATGCCGATCCCTTGTTGTCCGTCGATTCATCGTTGTGGACGAGAACGCGCAAGTCACCGTCACGCTGCCATACCGTGAGGAGGTATGTCTCCTCGTCGAAGAAAAGCGGTTCCAGCCCGTCGGCCCGGCCGCTGAGATAGTAACGGGTCTCGAATGCACCTGTCTCGGTGAGACTCGTGAATTCGCGGCCCAGCCGGGAGTACACCGCCCCCCTGCCCTGGCGCTGTCCAGAAGCACACTCGTGCCCCTCCGCGCTTTGATAGATGCAGATACTCACTGGGACAAGAGTGGCCACCTAGCGGCACAGGCGGCAAGAAATCCACTTTGTTGTCGTCAGCGTATAGTAGAAACTCGGCCAGTTCGGTTCCAGATAAGTTTCGACTGCGAGTTATGCCATGGGAGGATATCGAGAATGTTGCGAAATCGTCGAAGATGCGAATGACGCACGTACCATAGGGGGTCCAAGTGTCCAGGGCGTAGAGCTCCGTCAGGTCGTCCACATGCAGAATCTCTTGACGGAGTGCCTTCTCGAATTGATCGTAACCCTCGCGGCGGCAGTAGCTGTCGACATCAGGCAAGGCGTAGCCAAGTATGACGGCCTCGCGTGGATACAAGTCGTAAACCAGCGCCCGGGCTTCGGGTCGGTATTGACTCCGAAGGTACATCTCTGCAGACCGGCGAAGCAACCCATCGCTCCGCTGGACAAATGCCGCGATAGGCTCAACCGCGTACTCAGTATACGTCAGCCGGGCACACGCCAAGAAGGCAGCTTGAGCGACTCGGTCGTGGCCGGTGAGGAGATCCTTGCTAACGAGAGGATCGGTAAGTAGAGCGGCGGCGATCCCCGCGACGGCAACACGACCGAACGCCAGGCCTCGCAACCTGCGGTCAACGTGCGCTCGCACCTGTTCGCGTCGATCCAGTGCGGCGCGGATCGTGTCCGCCGAGGCAATGCCCCGCGCGATCTGCTCGACGAGGTACTGATCGCTCGCTGGCGAATTCCATCCGGCGAGGAGTTCGCCGATCCGCCTCCATGTCGCCTCGACGGTTCGTTCCTCGGCCTTTCGCAGGAGCAGCTTGAGCTTGGCGAAGACCTGCTCGATGGGGTTGAGGTCGGGCGAGTATGGCGGCAGGAAGAAGAGTTTTGCGCCGGCGTCTCTGATGGCCTGGCGAACCGCCTTTCCCTTGTGGCTGCCAAGGTTGTCCATGACGACGATGTCACCGGGCTTGAGGGTTGGGACCAACAGCTCGCGCACATAGGCGGTGAACCATTCGCCGTTGACCGGCCCGTCGAGTACGAAGGGGGCGTCTATGCGGTCGTGGCGCAAGGCGGCGATGAAGGTCATGGTGCGCCAGTGGCCGTAGGGGGCCTTGGCGATCAGGGGCTTGCCCCGCGCACACCAGCCACGGGTCCGGATCATGTTGGTCTTGGCCCAGGTCTCGTCGATGAAGACCAGCCGTCTCGGGTCGATCTTACCCTGATGCCGTTTCCACCAGGCCCGGCGGCGAGCGACATCCGGCCTGTCCTGCTCGCTGGCGTGCACGGTTTTTTTTAAAGCTCACACCCTCACGCTTGAGAAACCGCCACAGGGTGTCGCAGCACACCACCACATCGCGCGCCGCCAACTCGGCCAAAAGAGCATGCAGCGTCAGGTCCGGCTTCTCGACAATCCGCGCCATCAACCAGTCGCGCTCCGGCTCCAGAGACCACGGACGACGGCCGCCCATGGCATAGGCCGCGGCACTGCCGGTCTTATACCAACGGACATTATGATTGACTCATAATGACCGTTGGCAAGCGCGACTGCGCGTCGCCGCTTATGCGGCGTAAGGCTGCGTGCCGTTTGAACGCCCATCGGTCATTCTTTATGACCGTTGGTAT
>JADFPW010000364.1 GCA_022562105.1 Planctomycetota bacterium | reverse complement strand
TCAAGCTCAACCACAACGAGCTGCTGACCTACCCGACCAAACACGATCAGATCATGTTCGCCAGCGTCGAGCAGGCCGCCGATTTGGGTGCCGCGGCCGTGGGGGCGACCATCTACTTCGGCTCGGAAGAATCGTCGCGCCAGATCCAGGAGGTCAGCGAGGCCTTTCACGTGGCCCACGAGTTGGGCATGGTGACGGTGCTGTGGTGTTACCTGCGGAACAGCGCGTTCAAGAAGGACGGCGTCGATTATCACGCAGCCGCGGACCTGACCAGTCAGGCCAACCATCTCGGCGTGACCATCGAAGCGGACATCATCAAACAGAAGCTGGCCGAGAACAACGGGGGCTATCCGGCCGTCAATTTCGGCAAGACTCACAGCCTGGTCTACGACAAGCTCACCAGCGACAACCCCATCGACCTGTGTCGCTATCAGGTAGTCGGCTGTTACATGGGCCGCATCGGGATGATCAACTCCGGCGGCGCCTCCGGCGACAACGACTTCCGCGACGCCGCCAGGACCGCGGTGATCAACAAACGAGCCGGCGGCATGGGGCTGATTTCCGGCCGAAAGGCCTTCCAACGCCCCATGACCGAAGGCGTCAAGCTCCTGAACTGCATCCAGGACGTGTACTTGGACCAAGCAATTACGGTGGCGTAGGATCCGTCGGAGCCACCGACCAGACAAGCAAGCGAGAGTCGGTGTATGACGAAGAAGTACTACGTCAGCGAGAGCATTGAGCTTGAGTCGATCAAATCCCTCCCATATATGCTCCGATTGATGATGGCCGCCCAGGCGTTTCGAAGCGCCATTCGATGGACAATGACGCTGCATAAGAACTCGGCGTCACCTACCTTCAGCACGGATCTGCTGATGTCCTTCGTAGCCGCTGCTGGGTGGTGCGGTGGAGCGATCAAGCTGTTGAAGGAGGGTGTCAGCGGGCATATCATTGAAAGAGAAATGCTGAATAATTGCCAATCAGAGCTGATACAGGCATGGGACGAGTGCATTGGCAATCGGCCGAGCGAAATGCTGACGAAAATTTACCGGGCGCGAGACAAACACTTCGCCCATTGGGATGAGGAGGTTGTGCAGGCGTTCGTTGCCCAGGCTGACCCGGTTGATAGGCGCGAGGCTTTTGTCGAATGCTCGGATGAAGACAATGATCTTGAGACGAACTTCCCCTGGGCTTACATGGTGATCTGCCGCGACCTATTTCCGAAGAGTGCAGACGAAGGCGAACTTCGAGAATTCATTGAGAAGGCGACTGAGACTATGGGGCGCGTCTCTCACCTGATTGATTACCTGATGGGCAAGTTGGTTGCACGTGAGAACCTGTCATTTCGCATTGTCAAGTCCTGACACCGACCGAGAGTCGTATAGGGGTTCCGGCCGCCGTTGGGCCAGTCGTGGAAGGCGCGGCTATGCACACGGCCCAAAACGGGCGAGGACGAAACCGACGTCCAATGGATCCACCAGGCCGTCACCGTTTTGATCAGCGATATCGCAGTCCGGATCCCCAACTCCGACCTGGCAACCGAATCGGGCCAGCACGAATCCGCTGTCGAGGGGATCGACCAAACCATCGCCGTTGGCGTCCCCCTCACACGGGTCACACTCGTCCGGAATGCCGTTGGCGTTGTCGTCCTGGCTGGTGCCGTCGGCGATGTCGCACAGGTCCAACGTGACGTTGCCGTTGCAGTCGGACAGGCCGACGAATACATACGCCGCCCCGGAGCCCAACTCCCCATTGTCCGCCTGGGCAGCCGCGGTCAGGGCCACGTTACCGCTGATGGAAACGGACTCGCCGAACCCGGTAAAGGACGCGGCGTCCGAGGCGGTGAGCTTGGCCTACTCGAGCCATTGGCCTGAATCAAAACTGAAGACGTAGGTGGACCCGAGAATATTTCCCTCAGTCTGATCGAACGGGGCACCGATGACAGCCACATCGTCGCTCAAGGAAACAGACATACCGAAGTGGGCAATGGCCACCGGCTCAGAGGCGGTTAGTTTAGCTTCCTCGATCCAGTCACCGGAGTTCAAACGGTACACGTACACGGAGCCGCACTCCCCGTACGGCGTGTCCGGGAGGCAGGAGTCGGTGTCGCCCAACAATCCGACCATGACCACGTCACCGCTGATCGTCACCGCACCCGCGAAATAGTCGAACGGCCGCCGGCTGATCCACGGAAAGTCGTTCGAGGCCCTTTCCGGATCCTCGACACCGGAGCGAAGTGGACGGATCCGCCGAAATGTTTCGGATCCAAGAGCACTACTCATCGGTGGTTTCAGAAACGGGTCAAGCACGGTGTGTTCGAGGCGATCACGCGTGACGCGCGACGATGCCCCGTGGAAACGGCCGACGTCCAGCGACGTGCACCAGATGGCCACACCACAGGGGGAAACGGTACTCCCGCAATCCAGTTTACGATCGACTGGCGATGGCCTGGGCGAGGGGGTTGACCAGCGTGGGGACGACCCTGTCGGCGGCCAAGAGGTCGGCTCGATCGCATAACGCCTGGTGTACCTCGACCAGGGAACGATCCTCGTCGAAGCCCCAGTATTGGCGCAGGGTCAGCAGGACACTCAGCGGCTGAACCTCGAAATTGCCGGTCCGAACCTCGTAGGTCGAAGTGCGCGACTTGACCTCGAAGTAGGCCTGCTCATCGCAGTTCGGCGTCAGAGCGATTCCGAGATAGGGCTGGGCGTCGATCACCTGATGGGCATCGTCGCCCAAGGCCAACGACGCCAGCGGGTGGTCGGCCCAGAACGTCTCGGCCACCAACTGGTCGTGGTTGCCCTGGTACTCCAGGTCGAACCCATAGACCACCTCGAGGTGATCGAAGTCCAGCTCGCTGAAGGTCAGATGATAGGGGGCGTGCTCGAGAATGACCGCCCCCAACTGCCGTATCGAGTCCGTATCCGACGGCGAAGAATGGCCGAAACGCAAGCTGGCCGCGTCGAGGCGGAGCCACCGCCGCGGCGAGGAGGGGTCCGCGTCCTCCTCCAACATCAGGCACCCATCGTCACGCCGGCGGAACTTCCGCATCGACGGAAACTCCTTCCGAATCCGGTCGAAGAAGTGCAGGATCGTCTCCCGCTCCAGAGGGAGATCCAGCTTGAGGAATAACCGAGTGCTCGTGTAGAACTCGTCGCAGAACGAGCCGAAGAATTCGCTCATGGTGATGTCCTTCCCGTGGCCTCGCTAGCTCAAGCCGTGCCTTGGCCCATACGATTATTCATCGGCCGGACCGAACTTTCAATCGGTGATCTTGCAAAGTGGGAGCGGATCCTTGAAACTGTGGGCGGATTCTGCCACTCACGTGGCGATATCGGGCCGCCACGAAGGCTCGTAGCTGGGAAACCCATGGTACCCATTCGATCCTGGACGACGCTGGAGCGTGTGATCCGCACCGCGATCTTTGCCGTCATCATCACGGTATTCGCGGTCCTTTGCTACAAGGATCGCTTTTGGGCCTATCCGCGGGACAACGTCGCCAGCTTGCTCAGGAACTTTCCGGACCAGCAGGGCCAAGCGCCCCAACCCGACCCGGCAATCACCGAATCGACGGCAGCGACTTTGACCCTAGGAATGGCCCTCCATGTCGTCGAAGAGCGTTTGGGCCCACCGGCATTCGCGGACGATGCCCAAGCCATCTATTTCGGCGAAGCGGGAATGGTGGTCGTTCCACTGCGGAGGGGCAAGCTGGCGGATGATGCCGGCTGGAGAGATTTCGGCTGTTACGGCAACGAACACATCCGCACACCAAATATCGACCGGCTGGCGCGATCGGGCCTGAAAGCCGATAACGCCTTTTTGACAATTCCCCAGTGCAGCCCCTCGCGTATTAGTGTTCTGACGGGAAAATACCCGCATGCCACAGGCGCGGAAGACCTCCACGCTCCCCTGCCGGTAGACCAAATACTTATCCCCACCTACCTCAAGCGCGCCGGATACTACACCGGACACATGCGCAAAACCCATTACGGCCCAAACGGCATGAAGCAGTTCGACTGGTATTCCGATGGTCTTGTGGACTTTCCGGACTTCATCGACGCCTCCGGCGATAAACCTTTCTTCCTCTGGGTAGGGTTCAGCGACCCTCACCGCCCCTATCAAGACAACACCATCGACAAACCGCATGACCCCGCAAATGTCGATATCCCCCCCTGGCTCGCCGACACCCCCGAAACTCGTGCCGACATCGCCCGCTATTACGACGAAATCTCGCGCATGGACGGCGTTATTGGCACCTACATCAAGGAACTCAAAAAACGCAAACTTCTCGATAACACACTTATAGTATTTTTTAGCGACAACGGCGAACCCTTCCCCAGGGCCGAA
>JADFPW010000031.1 GCA_022562105.1 Planctomycetota bacterium | reverse complement strand
GGAATCACATTGCCGTTGCAGTCCTGGCTGGTTCCTTGGGCGATGTCGCATTCGTCGGGAATGGCATTCTCGTTGCAATCGTCGGCGCCCTGAGCGATATCGCAACTGTCGGCCATGCCGTTCTCGTTGCAGTCAGGCTCACATTCGTCAGGAATCCCATCGCCAGTGCAGTCTTCGCTGGTCCCCTGGGCGATGTCGCAACTGTCAGCCACTCCGTTGGTGTTGCAGTCGGGCTCGCACTCGTCAGGAATCCAATTGCCGGTGCAGTCCTGGCTTGTTCCCCGGATGATGTCGCAATTGTCGGCGATGCCATTCTCGTTGCAGTCGATCACTCCGAGGCCGTCGTAGACGTACGCAGCGCTGTGGCCCTTACCCAGGATTTCGTCGAAGGATGCCCCGATCAGGGCGGTGTCGCCGGAGACGGCCACGGACGCGCCGAAGTTGTCATCCGGACCACCGTCGCTGGCCAGGAGCTTTTGCGACTCTACCCACGCGTCACCGTCGTAGTGGAATACGTAGGCTGATCCGGCATTGGGGGCGAGGTCATCATCGACGAAGTTGCCGAAGACGGCCACGCTCCCAGCGACGGCGACGGACACTCCGAACGAGTCGCCCGCCTCACCGTCGGACGCACTCAGCCTGTCTACCTGTATCCACACGGAATCCTCGTAACGAAAGACGTAGACGGCACCGGCCTCCGCGCCGTCGGCGTTGTCGCTCGGCGCGCCCACGTACAGCGTATCGTCAATGAGCACGAGCGAGGTGCCCGACAAAGGCCCCGCGCCTTCGCCTGTCGGGAACAGCTTGGCTTCTTGGGTCCACGTCGATCCGTCTAGGCGATATACATACACCGCTCCCGCATCGGGACCGAACTCATCATCAAGAGACGCCATAACGGCCAGCACATCGTTGTGGATGGTCACGCCGACACCGAACTGATCGCCCGAGGATCCGCTGGCGGGGATGATCTGCTGTTCCTCGACCCATTTCTCTCCATCGTGCCGAAAGACCACCACCCAACCCGACTCATCCCCGTTGATGCTGCCCGCGGTGCCCACCACGATCCGATCCTCAAAAACGTCCACCGCGGCACCGAACAACATCAGGAATTGTCCCGTCGACGGAAGCAGCTTCTGCTCCTGCGTCCATCCGCTGCCATCGAAATGAAACACGTATGCAGCCCCACCGGCGATCTCCTGCTCGCTGTCGAGCATGGCCCCGATGACCATCCGATCCTCTTCGACAGCGAGGGCACTACCAAAGAACTGGTCGGAGACGGCATCCTCGGGTACCAGCTTCTCCTGGAAGATCCACTCCAATCCGTCGCGAGCATAGACATGAACCGATCCGGATCCGGCGCCACTCTCCTCATCCGGGGCAGCTACAAAGGCCGAAGCTCCCCCAAGCGCCACCGACCAGGCAAAGTTGTCGTCGTCCGGAACGCCGTCCTCCGGCAGAATCTTCGTCTCGATGGGACAATCCGTCTGGGCCTGGGCGCGTTGAAGGGACAAACCCATCAGCAAGAGCCCAACTGCCACGGCGAGCACAGGCGACTTCTCAATCATGACTTTCACTCCCTTCCTCCGAACGGGTTGTGGGCATTCGCCGAATCGAGCGAGCGCGCACCCGACATCCAGGGGATCGACGACGGCATCAGAATCGAAATCGCAGCTTTCATGGTCCCACCCCCTGAAGCCGAACAGGCAGCCGATCAACATGCTGCCCGAGGTGTGCGCCTTGTGTAGCGAACCTACGCACCGCTCGCTCGCCATACCGCCAGAATAGCACGCGAGAGTGTGCGATTCAACGGACAGGAGCGCCCCATCCGCTGGACTTCGCTACGGCCGATGCTGGGCACTCCCCACCCGGTGATCAGGCTCGCTGAGACCCCACGGAGGCGCATGTTCGGCTTGGCGCGGTCCGCCGTAGACGGATTAATCTTGGCTGGGGTCGAATGCGCAGGCCAAGCTACGACCTTGCACCATCGGCGACGTACCGGTCCAGGGAGCCCCACCACGGTGCTAACCGACGGACGATGCGGCACACCAGTCTGCTACGCGGACCGCCCGCTCCGTGCGAACCACCCTCAGGGGAGTTCCCCTCCGGTCGGTCGTAGATTCGCGCTATGAAGGGTAGCACAAACACGGTTGGGGCGATCGCTCCAGGGCGGGCTAGGTCCGATCATCGTGGCGTTGCGGGTCAATCACTACTGCTACGTTCGGGCGTTCACCTCCCGACACACGAGCGAGCGCTTCCATTAAAGCTGGACGCCGGGCAACCGATCTAAGAGACAGCAGAAGCTGGTCGGATTATCCGTTGGGAACATGAGATTTCGCCGTTTGGCGGCTACGGAGACGCTATCGTATGCCCACAGCAACGAAGTCCACGCCGGTTGAGAAACTCTGGAAGCGCTACCTGAGAACCCGCGACGTCGCCCTGCGCAACGAGCTGGTAATGAACTACGGCGCACTGGTGCAGACCCACGCAGCCCGGCTGGCCCGCAAACTGCCCGCCCAGGTTACCTACGACGAGATTTGTAGCGCAGCGTACGGCGGACTCATCGAGGCGGTGGAAGCGTACGACCCGGCCCACAAGACCAAGTTCGAGACGTTCTGTCAGCAGCGCATCGCCGGCGCGGTCATGGACTGGCTACGCAGTCTCGATCCGCAATCGCGCACCGTTCGCACATTCGAGAAGCGCAGGCTTGAAATCCGTGAAGACTTCGACTCCACCACAGGACGCGTCCCCACCAATGCCGAGGTCGCCGATCGGTTGGGGGTCACGCCACAACGTTACGAACAGCTCAGCCGCCTGTCCCAACTGGGCAAGGAAGTTCACTTCAGCTCCATGGAGCCGCAGTCCGAACGGGGGATTCAGGGAGGCGGCCATGCCTGGGACGTCACCGACTCGTCGCGGACCGATCCAACCCAAGCCATTTCCCGGGAGATGCTCACCGAGCACATCACCAGCCAGCTTCCGCACGAGGAACGCCTCATCCTGACGCTCTACTACTACGAAGAACTGACCATGGCTGAGATCGGACAAGTGCTCAACCTCTCCGAGTCCCGCGTCAGCCAAATCCACAAAGCTATCCTGATCCGCCTGCGCCAGCGCTACAGCCGAAACATCGCCGAAGAGCTGGTGGCCTAGCAGCCCGTTGAACGACTCGGCACGCCTGTGGGACCGACTTTCCAGTCGGTCTCCTGCGGGTCGTCACCGCTGGACGACAGGCAGTGAATCCACTTACGCCAGCGTTTCCACCAGGCTGCCACGTTCACTGCAAGCGAACACGCCCCGAGGCCTGACCCCCACCTGCCAAGGGTCGATCTCCCCGAGCAAAAGGGACCGCCCTTCCCATGGCCCGGAGTGCTCCGCCCAAGGCGGACCACCCAACCGGCGTTGATTTCACGCCACCAGGTCATATCATGGTAGCTGGCGCGATCCGCCTTCGGCGGGCTTCACGCGCCGGCCTTGTGAGCCTCGGGCTTTCCCGGGGGGCCGGGACGCCGACCGACGCCCGCGGCCCGCACAGCCGGCGCGCATCAAGGGTCCTAAAACACGGTCGCCCGCCCGAGCGGTTGGCGGCCGGCCCCACAGGCAGCTACGATCATGCTGGCGACTTTACAGTGGTATATCCTGCGCGAGACCGGGCGAACGACGCTGCTGACGGCCATCGGGCTCACCGCCATTCTGTCCATGGGCGGGGGCGTACTGAACATCGTGGACCTCGGGCAGGTCACCGCGGGGCAATTGCTCCGCCTCATGGTGTTTGTCGTCCCGGTAGCGGCGACGCTGTCGTTGCCGGTAGCGGCCATGTTCGGCGCCGCCGCCACCTACGGCCGACTGAGCGCCGACAACGAGTTCGTCGCCTGCCGGGCGAGCGGGATCAACATCCTTCACCTGTTTCTTCCTGCGGGTTTGATTGCGGTGATGTGCGCCGCCGTCACCCTGGCCTGCGTCAACTACTTCATGCCCGGGATCATCCACAAGATCGACGCCATCGTGCGCAGCGATCCGGGTCGGCTGGTCAAACACGCCATGAGCGCCCCCGATCGATTGGTGCTTCCGGGAGCGAAGAACATTCGAGCCTATGCCGACGACGTGGTCGTTCCCACGTCGGACGGGGAGAGCACGCAAGTCACACTGATTCGGGCGGCGTTCCTCGAAGTTGACCAGGAGGGCTGGTCGCGCTGCGCGACGGCTGAGTCGGCGACCCTGCGGCTCGAGGGGCAGCATGCATCGATTGATCTTCACCAGGTGACGTGGTGGGATCCGCGTAGCGGGGAGTTGGCTAGCGCCCGAGCGTTCCCCTTGGTACGGGGGAACCTGCCCAAGCTAAAACGCTCGAAGATCAAATGGCTGACCCTGGATGAGCTGCTACGTTTCCGCTTAGCCCCCCTGGGAATCCCCGCCGTCCAGCGGGATCTGGAACGCTTGCAGCGGGAGGTCATCCGCGGACTGGTCTATCGCTCGGTGGTACGCTCAGCGGTACGGGATCCTTCCGGCGATCTTCTCATCGTGTTGGAAGACGACTCCGCCCGCTACGAGCTGCGGGCCAAGGATGGAACCACCGATGCCATCTCGTCCAAGCCCACCTTCGCGGACGTGCAGCTCCGCAAGATCACCACCGACGAGCTCTGGACCGCCAGCGCCGGAGAAGCCACCATTCAGGTCGAGCCCAGCGCAGACCTGTCGACGTTGGAGGTGACCCTTCATCTGGGCTCGGATGTAGCCATCACACGATCCTCGACCCCGCAGCGCGTGATTCGCAAGAATACCGAGGAGTTTGGACCCATCCGGCTACCGCTTCCGGATCGCAGTGAGTACGCCGCCGAACGCCTCATCGATCTGTCACAGAATCTCGGACTGGGCACGGAAATTGAAGGCTGGAGGCGTCAGTTCATCGACAAGATAGGCGAGGCTCGCCGGGACATCGACGGGGTGCTCCATTCGCGTCTGGCCTTTAGCTGCAGCGTCATCTTCCTGGTGCTCCTGGCGGCGACGCTGGGAATCATCCTACGCGGCTCGCACCTGTTGACCTCGTTCGGCATTAGTTTCATCCCCTCGATTTTTGTCACCGTCATGATCATCATGGGTCGCCAACTGGCCAAGAACCCGTCCACCGGCACGCTGGGATTGGGTGTCATGTGGCTGGGCATCGCCCTCGTCGCCCTGGCGGACTTGTACGCGGTTACCCGAATACTGAGACGGTAGGCGTTGCCATGACCCTCCTGGATCGATACATCCTACGCCGCTTGGCCATCAACTACGTCCTCGCCCTGGCGATCATGATGAGCCTCTACATCGTACTCGACCTGTTCTTCAACATGGACGAGTTCACCGAGCACGGCCAGCCGGTATTCGATGTGCTTTGGACGATCGCCGGCTACTACGGTATCAACATGTTCCTCTACTTCGCCCAGCTCTCGGGCGCCATTACGCTGTTCGCCTGCATGATCACGCTGGCTCGCCTGCGGAAGCTCAACGAACTGACCGCCATGCTGGCCAGCGGGGTGAGCCTCTATCGGGTCGCCGCCCCGGTTCTCGGGTTCGGCGTGCTCACCACGGCGCTCTGGTATGTCGACGTCGAGATCATCGTCCCTTCGCTCGCCCCGCAACTCTCCCGGCCGCACGACGACGCGGCCGGCACGGGCACCTACGGCGTTTGGTTTCTCAACGATCACGATAACGCCCTGCTGTCAGCCCGACAGTTCCTGCCCCATAGCGGGGAATTGCGCCACATGCTGGTGCTCGAACGTGACAGCCGGGGACACATTGCCGGCGTAATCGAGGCGGACCGTGCAGTCTGGGAAGCTCGCCCCGGACATCCGGCCGGCGGCCTCTGGGCACTCGAGGGCGGGCGACATTGGACCCCTACGGCCTCGTCCGGCACGCGCTTCGGACCCGAGCAGCGCATGGGCGAAGAGTCCATGCGCTACTACGAATCGACGCTCACGCCGGGCGACATCGAAGCTCGCCAGTCCACCCAGTGGACCAAGCTCCTGAGCTCCGCCCAACTGTTGGACCTCCTTCATCGTGGGCATGTGGATGCTGAGGTGCTGCAGCAGGCCATGCACGCTCGGTTCGCCGGCCCGCTGGTGAACATTCTGATGCTGCTGCTAGGCATCCCGATCATCCTGAGCCGCGACCCGAGCACGGTGTCCAACGACAGCGCCCGGTGTTTGGCCCTGGCGGGGGCGTGTTTCCTCGCCGCCTTTGTCGGGCAAAGCCTGGTTTGGTCGGGACCGCTGTCCGCCCTGCCGGCATGGATACCCTTGATTATCTTCACACCGGTGGCTGTGGTCCTGTTCGATCGGCTCAAGACTTGAGCCGGGGCGCGAAACCCGTTGACTACGGGTATCGACCACGACTTGATCTACATTCACCCTGAAAACGTGAAAGAGCTAACCACACGCCCGCTCCGCAAACGTGGCAGAACTAGCCACACACTCGCCCTGGAAAGGTGGGAGAACTAGCCACACACTCGCCCCGGAGGGGCGGCGGAGTGTAGCCACGGGTGGAGCTTCGTCCGCTGCCAAGCGGGCGGAGCGTAACCCGTGGACTCGGTCACACCTCAACCATCCCGCCCCGGAGGGGGCGGAGGAAGCCTCAGGGGGAAAACGAAATGCCAACCAGCATCATCGAGCATGCTCCGCGTTACGTACACTTGTCAGCGCAACGCGCGAGTCCTTCGCCCCTCCGGGGCGAAAAGGGGATGATGTACCGGTTTTCCACGGGTTCCGCGGCGGGCCGCTCCACCCGTGGCTACAGCCCGTCGCCCCGCTGGGGCGAGAACTCGCCGCCGATGGCGAAAGTTCGCTCATAACGGCGAGCGTGCGGCCCCGACGCGGCGGAACTACGTCTTCAACACCTGCTACCCCACGCCTCGGCGCCGATCAGCTGGACGAATCGGCACGGCAAGATTGGAGTCTCAACGGTTTGTCCGTCGCATCGTCGAACGACTACCAGAATCTGTAGACTGGCGCGGCCGATGGGCATCACCATTTGCCCATTCTCCTTCAACTGGTCAAGAAGCGACACTGGAACCCGCGGTGCGCCGGCGGCGACCAGGATCCGATCAAACGGAGCCCCGGACGGACAACCCAGGCTTCCATCGCCGACCACGAGCTCAGGCCCTTGGATGCCCAAACTGGCCAACGTGGCGACGGCGGACGCACTGAGTTCAGCGATTCGCTCGATGCTGAACACACGAGCACCCAGCAGGGCCAGCAACGCCGCCTGGTATCCACTGCCCGTGCCCACATCGAGCACGCGATGCCCCGGCTGGAGATTGAGGGCTTCGGTCATTCGAGCCACGATGTAGGGCTGGCTAATGGTCTGGCCATGCCCAATGGGAACCGCCCGGTCGGCGTAGGCCAGGTTTCGCATGGCGGGTGGGATGAAGCGCTCCCGCGGCAGGGCAGCCATGGCGCCTAGGACGTGCCGATCGCCAATCCCGCGCCCCCGAAGCTGGTCGGACACCATGTCCCGCCGTGCCTGCCTCCACGAGTCGCCTTTGGGAAAACCTGCGCCGGTCACTGCCGATCCCTCGATGCTGAAACGTACACCTTTTGCTCTACCGGATCCTATGCTCGGGCACAAAGATTTCACGCTATCGAGGCCGGCGCGCCAGCCAGGATATCGAGCCAGGTTGCCACCAGTAGTCCGCATGGCATAGTATCAATCGGTACGTCGGGGTTGATCGGGCCGGCTGAGGATCGGCCGTGCCCAGCCAATCTTACAGCGCTGTGGCTGGCGCCCAGGGAGATCGTGAGCGTGGGCGCACAAATCAGCTGATTTGGCCCGGGTCGTAGCCGGGCATGATTCCGTTTGGAGTCACCTTATCATACCGGAGCGAATCCTATGTTGATGTTCATCCTTCGAGCGGTTTTTCTCTTGGCCCTGGCTGCGGTCGGTATGCGGTTCGCCGCCGAACCAGCCACCGGGCCGGGCCTTTTGGGCGGAGATCTAATGCTCGGCGCCTGCATGGCGCTGGCCCTTCTGGTCATCGCCTTCGACATTTTCATTCCCCAGAAATCGCTGACCAGCATGTCGGGACTGTTTTTCGGCCTGATGGTCGGCATGGTGGGGGCCTACGGTCTGTCGCTGATTGTCGATCTGATGGTGGAGGCCATATTGCCGGGGTGGATTGAGCCCCCGCCGCCGGCTTGGATCATAGGCCAAGATGGAATACCAATTCCGACCGAGCCTCAGGAACCCTCACGCGAGCAACATCTGCTCAGCGTCATCAAGGTGGGCCTCGGAGTGGTCTGCTGCTACCTGGCGGTCAGCTTCATTCTTCAGACCAAAGACGACATCCGGTTCGTCATCCCCTACGTCGAGTTCACCAAGCAAACCCGCGGGGGCAAGCCGTTGTTATTGGATACGTCCGTGATTATCGACGGGCGCATCGCCGACATCGCCGAAACACACATCATCGAGAGCGAGATGGTCGTTCCACGATTCATACTACAGGAGTTGCAAGCCATCGCTGACAGCAGCGACAAACTCAAGCGCAACCGGGGACGGCGCGGCCTGGACATGCTCAACAAGATGCGTCTGAGCGAAAATACGCTCATCAAGATCCTGGATGTCGAGCGCAGCCGAGGAGAAAAGGACCGCACCGTCGATGAGATGCTTCTGGAAACCGCCCTGGCGCTAAATGGTCGAGTGGTCACCAACGACTACAACCTCAACAAGCTCGCCCAACTGCGCGGCGTCGGGGTCATCAATATCAACGACCTGGCCAACGCCCTCAAACCGGTGTTCCTGCCCGGTGAGTCGATGACCGTCAAGATCATCAAGGCCGGCGAGGAAATGGGCCAAGGGGTTGGATACTTGGAAGATGGGACCATGGTGGTGGTCGACGGTGGCCGCAACCGAATCGGGGCCACCATCGACGTCTCGGTCACCAGCGTCCTGCAAACATCGGCCGGTCGGATGATTTTCGGGCGCACCGGTGATGTCCCCGACGACCGACGCCGGCACCGCGCCCCGCCGGACTCGGGCGGACCGCGGCGATGATCCCACCACCCGGTTGAGGCCCCTGGAGCGATGCTCCACTTGTCGAACCGCCGCACCCACGGAATAATGCGGGCTGGGTGGCAGGGTCTGGTACTCCAGACCGTGGAGGCGGCGTGAGCCTCCGGGGTGGTTCCACGGCCTGGAGTACCAGACCGCGCCACCCGAGTTTGTCGAAGCTATTCCCGCACGAGCGAGGCCGGATGCGCCCCAGTCCGGCGGCCCTTTCCGCCAGCCGGCGCCCAAGCGATGGTGAATGTGATGCCCAAGATAGCCGTTATTCTCCCAGCCGCGGGCCGAAGCGAACGTTTCGGCGGAGCCGACAAACTCGTCGCCAAACTCGATGGTCGCCCGGTCTTTATCCGCACCATCGAACTGTTCATTAATCGCGACGATGTCTGCCAAACCCTCTTGGTGGTCTCACCGGACAACATGAAGATCATCAAGGAAAAGTACGCCGCCAATCTCGGATTCATGGGCGTCCAGGTGGCCGAAGGCGGACAGCGAAGATGCGATTCGGTGCGGGCAGCGCTGGAGAAGGTGTCGGACGAAGCCGAACTGATCGCCGTCCACGACGCCGTCCGCCCCTGCGTCTCCTCCAAGCTGATCGACGCCGTCTTCGCCGAGGCCGCCAAGAGCGGAGCGGCCATTCCGGGGTGCCCCATCGTCGGAACCCTCAAGCTCGTCTCCGAGAGCGGGGTCATCGACGAAACCGTCTCGCGAGCCCGACTGTTCGAAGCCCAGACGCCGCAGGTATTCAAGCGCCAATGGCTGCTGGACGCCTACGCCGACCCGGTGCCGCCGGATGCGGATGTCACCGACGACTCTCAGCTCGTCGAGCAGGCCGGCCACGCCGTTTCCGTGGTCACCGCCGACGCCACCAACATCAAGATCACCACCAAAGCCGACATCACGTTGGCCAATGCGATCCTCAAGGCCCGTCCGGCCGCTGCGCCCCGGAAGAGCCTGGGAGCCTTCGAGGAGGCTCAGTGGTAGCGGGCCTCGCTTCGGATTTCGCCCAAACACGGCTTGGTGGACTCGCCATCCGGTTACCTTGGCAGCCCCCGCTTCACGCCCTGCCGCCGATAGAGCCCCTGGGTGCCCTGGGCAGAAAGTTTCCGCTTGACCATCGCCCCTCCGGTCGGTCTAATCCGGATCGAACGATCGATGCTTGGTCACATGGACGGGTGAGCTAATCTAGGAAGACCCTAAGCGGTCTAAGGAGGGTTGCCGTGCTTCGCGCAAGTATCGTCGCATGCCTTATCGTTGCCTTTGCTGGGTCGGTTGGATGCAAGACGGACATCCTGGGCAAGGGTCGCCGAGCCCCGGAAGGCCCTGTCGCCCAAATCGACAATCCGCCGGGAATCCAACTGGCTGACATCCACGACTCGGCTGCCCGGGAGGTTGACTTGGTCGAAAGCGTGCTTACCCACCGAGGGATGTACCGGCGCTACTTGAAGGAGCTGCGTGACTACTACGACGCCCACGGCTACATTACCAAACGCGACTGGGCGGCGTTTGAGCTGGGGGATGTCGATCAGATCAAGGCGTTTCGCTACTTGCTGGACGCCGAAGTTCCGAGGGCTTCGCTGAGACCAACAGAGTCCATCGCGGCTGCGGACCGACTATACGCTCGCGGACTGCAACTGATGCAGCAGGCCGGACACGACATCCCCGTCCTGTACCACGAGCGGAGCATGCGGGAAGCGCTTCAGGTTTTCGTCTCGCTGATCGAACAGTACCCCACCAGCGACAAGATCGACGACGCCGCCTTCTACTGCGGCGAGATCCACAAGGACTACCTCAAGAAACAGGAGCCATTGGCCGTCCGATGGTACGAGAGAGCGTTTACCTGGGATCCAAGCACGCCCCATCCGGCTCGTTTTCGAGCGGCGGTGACCTACGACTACAAGCTGCAGAACCGCAAGCGGGCCTTGGAGTTGTACCATGCGGTCCTGCAGCGCGAAACGGCCGACGAGTCCAACCTAGCCTTCGCCACCCGCCGCATCGGCGAGCTGACCGCCGACCCAACGTCACCTCCCCGGGCCGAGCCGGGGGCGAGCGACCGGTAGGCCCTGTGTATCGCATCGCCCATAAGAGAACCCTCGGCCCTGGGCAAGCCAGCCCTGGAACGGAGAGTGTCATGCGCTGGATCGTTCTTGTTTGGTTTGCCCTGAGCACACCGGCGCTCGGCGCCGCCGGCCACTCTACCCGCAGCGGAAAGTTCTTCCGTGTGATCTGCCATTTCGAGAGTGAGGACGTGGTGAACGAGGCCTTGAGAACCGCCGAAACGGTCTGGCCTGAGGCTACGACTTTGCTAGGCATCGACCAAGGGGCACCTGCTGAGCCCAGAGAGATACACCTGTATCGCACAGCGGCAGACTACCGCAAGGTGGACATGGAGCTAACCGGTGGGAAGTTCGAACACAACCTTGCATTTTCGCACTGGGAAACACAAGCTTCCCACATCGCGTTGCAACCGGAGTGCTCAGAGGAAACGCTTGCCAGAATCACGCTCCCGACACCCACCCGGCGACTAATCGCCCACGAGGCGACGCACTTGGTACGATACGCCACGCTGCCAAACTTCCGGTCTCATCCGCATTGGTTTGCCGACGGAATGGCCACCTGGGTCGAGGAAAAGGTGATGATAGCCGGCGGTTGGAGTGCCGGCGCAGAGCGCGATCCCCACCTGTCGACCATGATCGTAAGAGCAACCGCGCTGCTAAAGAAGGGCGAAATGCCCGCGGCGACTCGCATCCTCGAGGATGACCTAGAGGATGTACCTTGGCGGACACGCTACGCGCTGCGCTGGTTGATGTTCCGCTTTCTCGAGGAATCGATGGATCATAAGTCGTTCCGCGCAGTCATGGGAAAAGCTCGCCAACTCGGCGGCGGCCCGACCTACGGGCGGCGCTTGAAGGCGTTCATCCTTGACTCACTCGGTCCGGAGCGAACGAAGTCCTTCGACCGTCGATTCGCGAACTACCTGCAGGATCTAGAGCCCCGCTGGGAGGAGATTTACCCTTCCCTGGATACGGCAGGCGACGAGTGGACCCAGGTCGCCTTTCCGATAAAGAACGCGATTGCCTGGCGAACGGATCCGGTGGGAAGAAGCACATACGCACTCCAAGGCAAACTCAAGATCCTCCCGAACAGCAAACAACAAATGAACGTGCTACTCGGCCGCAACGTCGATGGGTTTGTATCCGTCGCCCTTTCGACTGCAGGGGTAACGGTCTTCAACTACCTCCAAAAAGAGGACAGATGGCATCGTCTCGGGTATCGGGACGCCAAAGCGCTACGCGGCGAGCGATGGGTGCTTTTTCGTGTCGAGATCGAAGACGACCGGCTGAGCGTCAGCTTGAACTCCGAGACGGTGTTATCCGTGTCCTTGAATGGCCGACCGATGCAAGGATCGTGGGGGCTCGGCGCCCAGGCCGGCTCGGCAGGCATTTGGGGCGATGTTCGTCTGGACTAGCTCAAGCGATGCCGCGAGTGTGGACGTTCGCCTTCACATTCTGCGAGGCGAACATCGCCGACCGGATCGCCCGAGCCCATCGCCTCGGGTCAATCAACCAGTTCGTCCATCAACTCGCGGCTATCGAAGCAACCCACGGCGACGCAGGTAGGTGAGCATGAGCTGATCGAACGGCACCTCGGTGCCGGTGAACAGGTAGTTGATGCCCCGGCGGGTACAGAACTCCTTGAGCGATTCACAATAGGCCTGCAGGTTCCGTTTGTAGCGATTGAGCAGGGCTCGACCGACGGTCACTTCCGCGACGTCGTCGTCTTCCACGTCGGTCAGTCGCAAGTCGCCGGCCAACTCCTGCGGGTCGATCTCCTCGGGCGATAGGATCTGTATCACGTACAAATCCAGTTTGCGACCCAGCAAGTACCGCAGGCCCTGCTCGTAGCCACCCTTTTCGAAGAAATCACCGATCACCAGGAGCACGCCCGTTTGCGGATGGCGGATGGCGTACTGTTTGCATGCCGACGAAAAGTCGCTGGCTCCCTCGCTTGGACTGCGATTGAGAAACTCGATAACCTGCGGCATCATCCGCCGACCGCGAACGCCGGCCAACTCGCCGACCAACCCGTCGGCGTAGGTGTGGATGCTGACCCGGTCGTAGTTGACCAGGCCGATATACGCGATGGCAGCCGCGAGCTGTCGGGCGTACCGAGCCTTGTTGGGCTTGCCCCAGTCCATGCTCTTGGAGACGTCCAATAGCACGCCAATGTGCAGATCCTCTTCTTCGAGAAACAGCTTGAGGAACAACTTATCCAGCCGGGCGTAGACATTCCAATCCAGGAAGCGCAGGTCGTCGCCGGGCACGTAGTTGCGATAGTCGGCGAACTCGACCGATTCGCCCCGCCGCTTGCTGCGACGCTCGCCGCGCATCACGCCGACGAAGATCTTCCGCGAGATGATCTCCAGACGCTCCAGTCGGCGCATGAAGTCCGGATCGAGAAGCTGATCGGTCGATTCTGACTGCGTCTGCACCATTCCTGCGCCCAAACCGATAACACTGAAAACGCCATGCGGGTCAGCGAAGTCACCTTATCGAGTATGGTTGCCCGGCGAAAGGCCGACCGCGGCCGACCCGCGATCAAGTCACTCCGCGATGCCATGCTCGACTGGGGCTTCGACGCGGGTCAAACGATGGGTGGGGTCGGGTGCCATGGGCAAACTTGGTTGCCCGTGTCTTCGCTAACCACCAAACACGGGCAAACAAGTTTGCCCATGGCACCCCTCGAATCAGAAGTCTTGGGCTGAACCCACCACGGGTGTCGGGGCGGGCCAACGGCCCGCCCCCTGGGGAGGATGGTACTGTCTCGTAGTGATGCGGAGCGACGGCTCGCTACCTGGCGTCCACGTCGGCGGTCGATGGTCGGTCCGACGGCGTCTTGCCCTTCGGTGTGCGCGGGCGTTTTTTGGCATCCGCCTTATTGGAATGACCGCTCTTGTTCTTGGAAGCTTGTTTCTTGACTGGCTGATCCGTCGGGGAGCCGCCGTTTTGTGCAGGCGTGAACTGCATCTCGCCCGGTGCGACGTCGAAGATGGTGATCAGGCGGCGGGCTTCATAGATCTGTGAGCGACCGCCGACAAGTATCAGCGAATTGGTACGCTCGTCCGGAACAATGCGCATAATTTCCACGTCGCCCCTGGTCGCCGATGCGACGGCCAGGATGACGTCGCGCATTTCGTACGCGTCCGCATGGGCTAACGGAACGATCTCCGCCACCGGTGCCATGACCTGCCCCTTCTGTTTTCTTGGTCGATCAAGCTGGGCGATCACCTCGGCGGCTTCGTTGAGTTCAGCCGGCCACCCCTTGAGTACCAGCGAATTGGAAGTCGAGTCCGCAATCGCCACCCAAGGCGAGTGCGTCGTGCGGTGCAGGGCGTCGATCGTCTTTACCAAGTCGCGGGCAAGGGCGTGGCGTATCTCGAACACGCGAACCGCCAACTCGGGGCCGGCCGGGGGTGGCGGCGGCGGCGATAGCCTCTTCGGGCCGCTCTCAGCGACGATCTTGACGGCCTCCATCGTCCGCCCGAGCTTCTTGATGATCCGCTTCGGACCCACCACGGTGACCGTACCCGCGGCATTATTGTGATCGAAGGACAGCGATCTGCCCTCATTGCCAAGCCTTTTTACCGCACCCAGTAGTTGGGCGACATCGGCACATGACTTGCCCACCGCAACCGTCAGCGCCAGGCGCTCCGTAGAAGCCGGCTTTAGCGCCCGATCCGAGGCTTTCCTGGAAGAACGCGCCGGAGGATCATTCTTGGAGTCCGCCGCCGCTGAAACCGGAGCGCCCGTCGCAGCGCCCAACATGAGAATAATAGAACCCAACGTCATCCAACGGGTGGTATTCATCGCTCGCGCCTCCTGTAACCTGGTCTCAAGTCGTACCGTTCTTCTATACCGGCGACGACGCCACGGGTTGCGGGGAGATCGTCCGATCAGGTCAGGAAAATGCATCGAGGAGCGACATACCGAACCACCGTCGGCTGTCCCTCGGTCGCCAGTCGTCCACTCAGGCACTACAATCCGCTCATGGTCAAAACCAAAATCGTGGCCACGCTCGGGCCGGGAAGCGAATCCACTGAGGTGTTGGCCGGCATGCTTGACGCCGGCCTGGACGTCGTGCGGCTGAACTTCTCGCACGGAAACAACGAGGATCGGCTGGACGTGCTCACCCGGGTGCGCACGCTGGCGAGTCAGCGGCGCCGAGCGATTACCATCATCGGCGATCTTTGTGGGCCGAAGGTCCGTTTGTGCAGCGTGGACCCCGTACACGCGACGATAGGTGTCGGCGATTCCGTGGTCATCGGGGCAACGCCGGGCACGGCCGATCGACCGCGCGTGTCCACCACCTATGCAGACATCGTCAACTGCGTCTCGATCGGCGATCGCGTGCTGATTGCCGATGGGGTCATTCGCCTCCGCGTGATTGCCAAGCGGGCCGACGAAATCGAATGCCGATGCGAGCTTCCCGGTACGCTTGAAGATCGCAAGGGCGTCAACCTCCCCGACTCGACTGTGGATCTGCCGTCGTTGACCGACAAGGACTTGGCCGACATCCATTGGGCAGTGACCAATGGCGTGGACTACCTGGCCTTGTCGTTCGTTCGGCAGGCCGACGACATCGAGGCCCTGCGCAGGGAGATCGCTCGCCACAACGGTCACCAGCAGATCATCGCCAAGATTGAAACCGCCGCGGCCATCGAGGTGATCGATGAGATCATCGCCGCCAGCGACGCCATCCTCGTCGCCCGAGGCGATCTAGGCGTGGAGATGGAATTGGCCCGCGTGCCGCTGCTGCAGAAGTCGATCACCCGTCAAAGCCGCCTGGCCTCCAAACCGGTGATCATCGCCACGGAAATGCTTCAAAGTATGGTCGAGTCGCCCACCCCGACGCGCGCCGAAGTCAGCGACATCGCCAACGCCGTCCTCGACAAAGCCGACGCGGTCATGCTGTCGGCCGAGACCGCCATCGGACGCTTTCCCGTAGGCGCGGTGCAGACCATGAGCGACATCATCGCCGCCACCGAAGCGTTCGAGCCGGCTGCAGGGCGAACCCGGGCCACCGATGACGCGGTGTCAAGCCCCAGCGACACGGTGACCGCGGCCGTCGCCCGCAGCGCTGCGCTAGTCGCGGCTGATCTGAAACCGCGCGTGCTGGTCGCCTGGACGAGGGTAGGAAATACCGTTCGCCTGCTAAGCCGATATCGGCCCGGTATACCCGTGATCGCCTTGGCCCCCGATGAGGCTGTCTGCCGCCGCGTCAGCCTGTACTACGGTGTCACCGCTCTACAGACTGACCGCCCCAACGACGAAACCGTCCGCCGAACGCTGATCGACGGACTGCTGTGCAACGGCGGCTGGGCCGAGCCGGGCGACACCGTGGTCATCGTCGCTGGCCCCGACAGCCCGGGCAAAGCCCTTTCCAACGCCATCGTCGTGCATCAGGTGGGGCATGGGACGCAGTAGGCAGCATCGCGGGAAGAGCGAGCCGCGGACTTCAGCCCGTGCGGACTGAAGTCCGCGGCTCGCTTGGTCACGCAAACGGCCCCAACGACACGATGACCGGCCGGCGGGCCCTGCGTTCTGCGTCGTTGCGACATCCGGGATGGCACGCAGCTTGCAGGTCTGTTTCCCACAAGGAGAACCCACGCCATGACCCCCGACAAACAGGACGATCGCGAACCGAGGCAGACCATGAGGACACGCCTCATTCACGGCAGCAGCCGATCTACACGGTGGGAATACGATCATCACGTCGTTCCCCCGATCACCGCCAGCGCCACCTTCCGCCTGGACAGTGCCGCTCGGGGCGCCCAGGGGTTCCGCCTCTTCGCCCATAGCGACAAGGACGATCCCAGCCGGCCACCGATCTACATTTACGACCGACTGGATGAACCCACGCGCGGCATGCTGGAGGAGAACCTGGCCTGCGCCGAGGGTGGTGACTTTGCCCTGGCCTTCGCATCAGGCATGGCTGCCATTTCGGCGACGTTGGCCACCCTGTTAACCAGTGGCGACCATTTGATCGCTCACAAGGCACTCTACGGATGCACCTACTCGCTCATTACCCAGTGGCTGGCGCGAATCCGCATCGACGCCTCGCTGATCCACATGACCGATCTGGATCAACTGCGTTCCACCTTTCGCGATGAGACCCGCGTGGTCTATTTCGAGACGCCGGTGAACCCCGATCTGACGCTCATCGACATCGCCGGCGTTCGCCAGGTGGTCAACGAGGCCAACCAACGCCGAGACGAAACCGACCACATTCGTATGGTCGTCGACAACACATTCGCCACCCACTATTGCCAGCGACCGTTGGAACTCGGGGCCGACGTCGTCTGTGTTTCGCTCACCAAGGGGATTGGCGGATTCGGCACCGACATCGGCGGGGCGGTCATCGGCCCACGATGGCTGCACGACCCGCTCATTCTCTATCGCAAGGACTGGGGCGGAACGCTTTCACCCAAGGCCGCCTGGAACGCCCTGGTGTATGGTCTTCCATCGCTGGCCACTCGCATGGTCAACTATCAAAAATCCGCCCACCACATCGCCAAGTTTCTACGCGATCACCCAGCCGTGCAGGAGCTACGCTACCCTGGGTTGGAGTGCTTTCCTCAGTTCGAGTTGGCCAAGAAGCAGATGCGCGACGAGCACGGCCGCTTCGCACCGGGATCGATGATCCACTTCGTGGTCCGCGACGCCCCCGGCCATGCACCAGGCACCGCAGGTACGAAACTCGTAGATTGGATCGCTCAGCATGCCTACTGCATCACGCTCGCGGTCTCGCTCGGGCAGATCAAGACGCTGATCGAATGTCCCTATTCGATGACCCACGCCGCCATGCCCGAGGAGGCCAAACAAGAGCTAGGCCTGGTCCCCGGCGGCTGCCGGTTGAGTATCGGCCTGGAAGATCGGCATGACATCATCGCAGACTTGAGTGACGCGCTGGACCAACTCTAAGAGGCGGTTTCACAACCTCGTGTGGCACCGGTTTCGTGTGGCACCGGTTTCGTGTGGCACCGGTTTCCAACGGTGGATGTGGCGCGATTCGGCGTCGGGTATCAGAACCGCGACCGTGAGGGAGCGGAGCCCAAGTGCTCCCGGTTCGTCGGGATGACACATATTCGCGCACGCTCACTTCGTGCGCGCCACACGGGGTTGACCGCTTCTTACAGGCCGAGCTTGTCGCGCAGGTATTCGACGCAGCGCGTCGTGTCGATGCGGACCTGGCTGGCGTCGTCGCGGTTGCGGACGGTGACGGTGCCGTCCTCTTTGGATTGACCGTCGATGGTGAAGCAAAACGGCGTGCCCGCTTCGTCCATGCGAGCGTAACGCTTGCCGATGGACTGCTTGGCGTCGTACTGGCAGGGGTAGAGCTTCTTGATCTGGCGATAGATCGGCTCGGCAATTTCCGGCATGCCGTCCTTGGCCACCAGCGGGAAGACCGCCGCCTTGATCGGGGCCAATCGCGGGTGGATCTTCAAGAACTCCGGGCTGGCCCGGTTCTCGTCGTAGCTGTAGGCCTCACAGATGACCGCCAGCATGAATCGGTCCACGCCGGCCGACGGTTCGATTACATGCGGAACGTATCGCTCCTTGGTCGCGTCATCGACGACCGCGAACGCCATCTCCTTGCCCTTGGCCGCCTTGCCGTGGGCCTTGAGATCGAAGTCGCCACGATGGGCCACGCCCTCCAACTCCTGCGGCTCATCGGAGAAGGGGAACAGGTACTCGATATCCGTGCAGGCGTCGCTGTAGTGGGCCAGTTCGTCGTCGGTCTGCTCCCGCGCACGAAGTTTGTCACTCTGAATACCGAGCGACTCGTACCACTTGAGTCGCACATCGCGCCAGAACTCGTACCACATGCGCGACGTGTCCGGCTTGCAGAAGAACTCGATCTCCATCTGCTCGAACTCGCGCGATCGGAACGTAAAATTCCGCGGCGTGATTTCGTTGCGAAAACTCTTGCCAATCTGCGCCATGCCGAAGGGAATCTTTACTCTCGTGGAGTCCATCACATTCTTGAAGTTCACGAAGATTCCCTGGGCGGTTTCGGGGCGGAGGTAGACCTTCGATCCCTCGTCGCGTACCGCTCCCGCATGGCTCTCGAACATGAGGTTGAACTGACGGGGTTCGGTCAGATCTCCGCCGCAGTCCGGGCAAGGCGTGACCAGTCCCGTCTGCGCAAGCTGCTCGGTGGCCACGTGGCGCAAGATATCGATCGGATCGATTGCCGAGCCCTTTTCTTCGACACGTTCACTCAGCCAGGACAACGTGACTTCCGGATTGCGAACGAGCGCCAACCCGGGTGCGAGCTTACGACCCTTGGTCTGCGCCCACTTCTTGAGAGCTACGCCGCTTACGAGCCCATCAGGGCTTTTCTGATAAAACTCACCAAGGGACCGTGCCCACTCGCTGTTCTTGATGCCGTCCCAGACCTGATCGGCGCGATGAAGCTTCTTGCATTGCCGGCATGTTTGCATCGGGTCCTGGAACCCACCCACGTGCCCCGACGCCTCCCACACCTTGGGGTTCATGATGATCGAGCAGTCAATCCCGACCATCTTGTACTCCAACCCGTTGGGCCCC
>JADFPW010000030.1 GCA_022562105.1 Planctomycetota bacterium | reverse complement strand
GTCATCACACCCGTATTCATGTCGTAGCTCATGGCCGGGAAGTCATTCGGCGTCCCCGCCAGCCCCACGATCAGACCATGGTTGTTGATCGCGGTGACCACGACGCCCACACCGCCCAAGCCGTTGAAGATTTCGCTAAGCACGCCGTCTTGCCAGATGAACGATCTCTGTTCACCGTCCACGACTCCGATCACCACTCCGTCGTCGTTGACACCCCGGGCCTCGCCCGTGGCGTCTGCCGGCAAGTCGTCGAAAAGGTCAAGATCCAGAGAGGTACCCGCCTCGATCCAGTAGACCGCGGGAACGATGTCCCCCGAGCCGGTACGGTCGCACTGACCGACGATGATCGTCCCGGCGTCGTTCATGCCCTTGGGGTATTCATTCTCTTCACACCCCGCGGGCGGATCATGTAGCGTGACGACTCCGTCACGCATATCGAGGACGTAGGCCGGCGGCAGCCCGCCTCCCATGATCACCCCGGTCCGCCCGATCGCCTCCGCGGAGGCAAAATTCCCCGCCTCGTATGCGTCGTCCAAATCGGTCTTCACGCCGTTGAACCAGGTGAAAGCGTGGCCCTCCCTGCACCCGTTCACCACGCTGCTGGCGCTCACCACGCCGCTATCGTTCACATCGGTCGCCTCGGTGTAGGGGTCAGAGGGACAACCGAGAAAGCCCATGTCGTAGAAGGTGTAGCTGTGATCCCCCGCGAGTACTGGGAAAGCAACCAGACCAACGAGAACCCCAGGGCCGATTCGAGCCAGGAACGTCTTCATCAAGATCACCTCGCAAGCCCGTCCTTCAGATTAGCGATTCTACCCGACACCCCGCCCTCGGGCAAGGCGGCGAGGAGGGGGGCGGAAGTCCGAGAAACCCCCGGACTTCCGCACCCGCTCCGCCGCCGCGTCTAGCTCCAGGCTACGAAAAGAGCATATCAGCGGCAGACTAGGGTCAGAGCGCCTTTTGTCGTTAGTGATTCGCTTTCCGATCCCCTCGGCCCTACGTATTAGTTGCCGAGGGGCGCACTCACGCCGCCGTATCGCCGAATCCACGCTGGAGGGCGACCCGTCTCCCTCTGGCCCACCAACCCGTGTTGTTACGGCCGGCGAGGGGCTCCCGGCGCGCCGGGACTCTTTTTTGAACGGATACTAAAAAATGTCGTCGATGATCTCCTCGATCAGATCATCGTCATTGGAGTTGAAGAAGAACCGTTGGCCTGTTTCGGTTTGGTCGCACGTGGCCACGGTAGCCAACGGCATGCCGCCGGCCAAGAAGGCGATCACCCATCTCTTCCACGATTTGTGTGCCATTGTCAGCTCCCTTATGGATCGGCCGACTGGGCGCCGTCGGTCTGCGTCGAGCCGGCGCGCCGTCGGCTAGAAGAACCAGTCGTCGTAGAAGACCTCCTCGTAGATGATCTCCTCCTCGACGATGTACACTTCCTCGACATAAACCTCGTCTTGGTACCAGTAAGCGTCCTCGTAAATGTATTCCTCTTGGATGATGATGACCTCATCCGACCAACAGCAGTCGTAAGCGAACGGGTCATCGAAGAGCACCACGTCGAGATGGTGGTGTCCGATGCTGTCGAAGAGCAGGCTCCCGCCTCCCGGCCCCAGGTTGCACGTGGTCACCGTGGCCAGGGGCGCCGCCCCGGTCGCCAGCATGAGCATCCACTTCGGCAAACGATAGCCAATCATCTCGCACCTCCAATCATACCCGCCAGTAGAATATATCGTCCACAATATATTTGACAATCCGAAACAAAGTAGGTGAGCAGGATTCAACCGCCCTCGTAAGGCGTTACGTGGCAATAGGTTACGCCACTCCCCATCGCACGTGCCGGTCCTGGGATGATGCGAGGAGTCCGCGGCTTGGCAGGGTGGACACCTGGTGGATGGCGGAGGAACCAAATCCCGGGTGGGCGAGCGAAGAAGACGGGGTGTGCAAGAACGGTCCGGGGGCAGCTTCGAGCGATGAGCCGAAGCCGCCCGACGGCACTGTCGTGTCTGCTAGTTATCGGCGTGGGAGTTCGAGGTCTGGCCGGCCGTACGAGCGGCGCCGGCGAGCATATGCTTGGCGATGGCTCCGACGGCTTCCTTCCAGGCGTTGGCAGCCTCGGGCGTCCACGCATCGCCGGCGAACTCCGCCAGGGTCAGGAGCAAGGTCTGGCCGACGGCGGGATAGTGGGCTTCCTCAGCCCCGTAGCCGACGTGGCGCTGACCGAGATCCTCGAGATACTCGCTGAGCTTGTCGGGGTTCCGCAGGTTCTCGACGATGAAGACCAGCGACGCGACCAGCTTCTGCCGTTGGCCTGCGTCGTCGGTGTTGGCAAAGAGCGGCTTGACCGCGGGAAAGTCCATGAACAGGCGGTCGTAGAATCGGTTGGCCAGTTGGTCGGCCCGGGGTGCTATCAGCTTGAACGTGCTCTCAATCACATCGATATTCATGGTGACGTTATCGCTCCTCTTTCTAGGGCCGCAGCCACGGCGATCTGCCTACCCATCGGAAGGAGGTGGGCTCACTTGAGTAGGCCATGGTGCAAGAGTTCGGGGCGGCGTGGCGAAATGGACGGTGAGCGCCCCCCCGAGGAACCACGCACCGGCGAATATGGACTCGGGTGTCCATTGAGTGACCGATAAGAGGCTCCCGCGGCACGAGTTCCCGGGGTGCGTCCGCGACACGGGATGGTTTACGGGTCGCGGGCGACGAGTCGCTACCGGATCGCCCCCAATGCTCCGGAGCCGCCGCCGCGGTTCGGGCTGGAGTTGGCGAAACTTTGCCTTGTCCGTATAATGCGGGCTACGCGGCCGAGGACGTGGCAGGCATCGAATTGGGGGCGATCATCTTTGGGGCAATGGCCGGTTGACCGGCCGTTCGTGGCCGTCTCACCGCGCTGTCAGCAGATGGCAGGTGAGTTCGGGCAAGAAGCATGGTGAACGATGGAACCTGAATCGATCGCCGTCAAAGGCGCTCGAGTTCATAATCTTCAAGACGTCTCGCTGACGCTGCCACGGAACCGGCTGATCTGCCTGACCGGCGTCTCCGGCAGTGGCAAGAGCAGCTTCGCCTTCGACACGTTGTTTGCCGAGGGGCAACGGCGCTACATCGAGTCACTCAGCGCGTATGCCCGCCAATTCCTCGGCCAACTGGCCAAACCGGACGTGGATTTGATCACCGGCTTGAGCCCGGCCATCTCCATTCAGCAGAAGCGCGGCAGTTGGAACCCGCGCAGCACGGTGGGGACCATCACCCAGATTCACGACTACCTGCGTGTGCTCTTCGCCCGGGCGGGCCGGCCGCATTGTCCGCAGTGCGATCGTCGCATCACCGCCCAAACGCGCGAGCAGATCGTCAGTCGCATCCTGTCCATGCTTCCCGGTACGGCGCTATTGATCCTGGCCCCGGTGGTTCGCGGCCAGAAGGGCGAGTTCCGCGATTTGTTCGAGGACATGCTCAAGCGAGGTTACGCCCGGGCTCGGGTCGACGGGCGGGTAGTGCAACTGTCCGAGGATCCGCAACTGGGAAGGAACATCCGGCACGACATCGAAATCGTGATGGACCGGATCGTGCTGAAGGGCAACGTGGGCAGTCGATTGGCGGAGGCGGTGGAATCGGCGCTCCACCTGGGCGAGGGCACGCTGGTAGTCGCTCCGCTGGACGATGTGGCAGCGACCAAGACGGTGCGGCGTGGGAAGAAGGATCGATCGGGCGATCTGCTACTTTCGTCAGAGTATGCCTGTACGCGGTGCGACGTCAGCTTCGAGCCGCCGTCGCCGCAGATGTTCAGTTTTAACTCGCCGACGGGCATGTGCCTGACCTGCGACGGGCTGGGGCGATGTTTTGATTTCGATCCGGCGTTGCTGGTGCCTGATGATCGCAAATCGTTTCTGAATCTGGCCATTGCCCCCATGCGTACGCGGATCGGCCGATGGCGACGGCACATCTACCAAGCGGTGGCCCGCGAGGCTGAGTTCGATCTACGTGCGCCCTGGCGGGATCTGTCGGCCAAGGCGAAGAAAGCCTTGCTGTACGGTCTGGGCGACAAACACCTGACCTACGAATGGCGCTGGTCGGGCGGCGTTTGGCGTCACGGCGGCACGTTCGACGGGGTCATCGCCCAGTTGCGCGGCAAGTATCGCAAGACGCGATCGCGCACGTTACGGGCGTTCTACGAGAAGTACATGCGGCACAGCGTGTGCAGCGCATGCGACGGGGCGCGTCTGAACGCCCAGGCGTTGAGCGTGCGCGTCGGCGGCAAGAACATCTTCGAGGTGTGCAGCCTGTCCATCGGCGAGGCGGCTGAGTTCATCGACGGTTTGGAGTTGACCGAAACCGAGCAGCGCATCGCCGTGGACGTGCTCAAGGAGGTACGTGCTCGGCTGGCTTTCTTGCAGGATGTGGGGCTCGAATACCTGGATCTCGACCGCAGCGCTCCGACGCTAGCGGGCGGTGAAGCCCAGCGCATTCGCCTGGCCAGTCAAATCGGCTCCGGACTGGTTGGCGTCATGTACATCCTCGACGAGCCGAGCATCGGCTTGCACGCCCGCGACAATCGTCGTTTGCTCGATTCGCTGCTGCGCCTGCGCGACATGGGCAACACGGTGATCGTGGTCGAGCACGACGAGGAGACCATGCGAGCGGCGGACCACATCATCGATTTTGGCCCGGGCCCCGGCGTTCGAGGCGGCCAAGTGGTAGCTGAGGGGACCATCGACGACGTTCAGCGAGCGAAGAAGTCAATCACCGGGCAATACCTCAAAGGCAGTGAAGAGATCGAAGTACCCAAGCAGCGCCGGCCGGTGGTGCGACCGGGCCTAGCCAATGCGAAGACGAGCCGCACACCGCGAGGTCGGAGGCAATGAGCCATCTGAATAGGCGTTTCTTCCGAGACTTCGGTGGAGACGACGCGATTCTCATCGATGGTGCTCGGAGCGCCCTGGCGAAACTGGCCGGCTCGAGGAGGTGAAGCACGGCCCGAGACCGAATGTCATGAAAACCGGAGAGGGCGGGATTCGAACCCGCGGTGCCAGTTTGATCCAGCACGACGGTTTAGCAAACCGTTGGTTTCAGCCACTCACCCACCTCTCCCGAGCGCCGCAGACCGACCGGCCACCTCAGGCCGTGGAATCGGCGAGACGACGCCAGACTGTTTCCCGCAAGAATGCATCAAGCGATGAACCGGCCTTGGACAACTCGCCGGGCAGGAGCGTATCGAATCCGAGCGAAAGGGTCAAGACGGAGTGTCAGGAACTCGCCAAGACGGTGTCCGGGGCAGGCGCGTCCGGGCAGTCAACGTGTAGGGCGGGTCCGCGATCAGTAGCGCGACCGTCGGGGAGCGGCCCCGGGACAGGGGCGAGGGCCTGCGACGCGGTCAAGGGACGCTCGCTCACGCTGGCGGTACTGATTGCGGGAGCCGCCTTGGCCGCTGGACGAGCAGGGACGCCGACCACGGTATCGAGGGCGTCGACGTCGTTGATGACCACGGCCCCAGCTCCGATGGTCGCTTCGCAGCCGACGCGGATATTCTGGATGATGGTGGCTCCGATGCCCACAAAGGCGCCGGACTCGACGGTCACTCGGCCGGCCAACCTGGCACCGGGGCAGATATGGCTGGCGGTGCCGATCATGGTTTCGTGATCGATGATGCAGCCGGTGTTGAGAATGACCGAATCGCCGATGGCGCAATGAGCGCAAACCAACGCCCCGGCTGCCACCACCACGTTTCGTCCGAGAATCGCGCTGGGCGCAATGTTAGCCGACGGATGAATGGCGTTGATCAGCACCATCCCCAGCGCTTCAATCCGTTCGGCGAACTCGCGGCGCACGCCGTTGTTGCCGATGGCCACCACCGCACCCGCAATTCCGTGTTCGGCAACAAGCCGTGAAAGGTCATCGAGATCGCCGAGAATCCGGCGACCGTCGACTCGCCGACCCAGCAGGCGCGGATCGGAATCGAGGAACCCGACAGGGTCGTGCTGGCCCGCTCTAATCAAGATGTCGAGCACCACGCGGCCGTGACCGCCGGCACCGATGACGACACATTTCATGGCCGGATCATCCCTACCTGTCGTGACAGATCGTCATGCGCTTATCGGACGCCTGACCGTGAATCTGAACCCGATTTTGGGAGCGGGCGTAGTAACCCAAGGTGGTCTGGTTGCTGCCGCCCTAGTGGCCGATAGGGAGCGGGGGTGTACCCCACGGGGTGAGGGTCCGCACCGGCGAGGCGTGTGCCCCGGCTCAGGAGGTTCGCCTGCGCGCCCAATTTTGGGCAGCGACTCGACTTGGCGGGGCAGATAGGCGGGTTCTAGTACGATGGGCGTGCGGAACTTGCCTGTGGCACGCGTCGATTGACCGGCCTGGGGGTGGGGGCTATTCTCACCCTCGACGTATTCGGTAGCTCGCTGTTCCTGCCCGGAATCCGCGCTTGATCCAACCGAACGGGTCGGAGTCTGTGTAGCGACTGCGGCGGTGGAAACCGAGTCGGGATGTGTGGCACCGGGGGGATGTGTGACACCGGTTTTTAACCGGTGGACCGGTGGCAGGGTTCCCGTGCCGGGAACTGCTGCCGAGGCTATCACGGACCCGGACGGAACGGGTGTCGATCGCAGGGCGCTGAGGTCGAGACCCAGATCCTTGCATAGCGCCCCCAACAGGCTGGTGGATAATGGCGGCTAATACACGAGAGCATTGGCGCCTCTTGTTTCGCCCCTCGTTCGTGGTATGCGCCCTGATCCTGATCGCCACCGCGGTCGGTGACGGGTTGCTCGCCGACCTGTTGACCGTGGTGGTCGAGAAGAAGCCGCTTCACCTGCAAAACAGCCTCTCGACCCTAGACCGCGACGCACTTGGCCCCTACCGATTCGTTCGGGCGAAAAGGGTTTCGTCCGACATGGACACCGCCCTGGGGGCCAACGACTACATCTTTTGGATTCTGGAAGACACGAGCATCTCTTCGAGGAAGGATCCGACGCGCTTTGCCGAGCTAGCGATCACGTACTACACCGGAAAGCCGGATCAGCGACCGCATACGCCGGACATCTGTCTGCCCGCGAACGGGTACGACACCAAAATGCCCCACGAAACCAGGCAGATTCACATCTCGACACTCCCGCCTGACCAAGCGGAGATTCCGGTGCGGGTCTTGACGTTTGTGAAATCGTCCGTATTCAGCGGCGACGAACCTTCGGTGGTCTACACGTTTCATTGCAACGGCCGCTTCGTGGTCGACAAGATCAAGCTAATGCGCACGCTGAGAGGTCGTCACAACCGCCACGAGTACTATTGCAAGGTGGAAGTGTCATTCAGCGACGGAATGGAGCCCCTGCAGTTCGCCGGACGTGAGGAGACGGTGGGCGCAGCTCGGAAACTCTTTGAACATTTGCTTCCGTTGCTCTTGGATCGCCATTTCCCCGATTGGGAAGCGGCCGAAGCCGCCGTTGACCCCGGAACGATGGACGAGTCATAGCAGGGAAGGCTCTGCAGGGAAGATTATGCCATGGCCAAACGACTGAATAAACCCTTGGTGGCCGCTATGACGTTCTTCGGATTCGCCGCCGCAACCGGGCTGGGGATCTGGCTGGTTGTCCTGTTGCAGATCAAGGATCCGACCGAATACGTCGCTCGGGCGGATGCCGCCGGGGCCGACGAGGATTGGGCGGCGGCCGAACTATATTACCGGCGAGCCTACCTCGTCTCTGAGGACGAAGTTCATCTGGTGGAAGCGGGAAGGATGGCCTTTCGGGGGGGGAACGAGGTCGTCGCACTGGGCCTTTGGAATCAGGCCAAAACGAACGATCCGCAGCGCACCGACGCCCGCCAGGAGTTGTTGAACTTCTACCTGGAGATGAGCCGCGTACAAGGCGGTGGATCCCAACTCTGGTCGCGGGTCAAGGAAATCGCCGACGGTTTGCGGAACCTGGATCCGATCAATCTGACGGCGATGTTCGGGCAAGGCTTAGCCCTAACCAACCTGGTTTCCGAAAGCGCCGAGAACTTCGACGCCGGAGTCCGCCAACTCGAGGAGGTGGTTCGAGCAGCCCCGGAAGTCCAGGACTATGTCGAAGCCCTGGTCAGGACGTACGTGCTACAGGCCCATAGCGTCGAACCGGAAACCGGAACCCCGGGAGAGTACGTTCAGGCCCTGGCCAGGTACGACAGCGCCGAGAAACTGAGCCGCGAACTCGTCGCCCTTCATCCCGAACAAGGCAAGAGCGCCGCCCAAGCTCGCTGGCACCTGGCTACCCTTCTGGACTCCAGAGCGTTCTTTCTCGCTTTGTGGGACCGCGATCGCGAACTGCGGGAAGGGTTGCGCGCCGAAACGTTCAGCCTCTTCGAGGAAGCCCTCCAGTTGACCGGCGACGACAAGGAAGCAGCCGCCGACGCCAAGATCCAACTCGGCAAGTACTGGGCGCGACAATGGCAGCGAGATTTCGATGGGCAAGGTTTCGATGCCGCCATCGCGGCCGAGCACTTCGAAAAGGCCCGTCAGTTGATGCAGGAAGCCATCGATCTGAACCCGGACGCGTTGGAGAGCTACCGACTCCTGGCCGCTCTGTACGGCCAAGCGGGAAAGCTCAGGGAAGCAGTTCAAGTCTGCAACGCCCGCCTGGAGCTTCCCATTCGACGCAAGGGCATGCACGCCTTGGAAGAGAAGCTCCTACGCTACCTCTTGTTGCTGCAGGCCGCCGAAGCATCGATCGAACTGGCGGCGACCCTTCCCAGAACCGACGACGAATGGGAGCCGGCACTGGAACAAGCGCAGGAGTTCATCAACGACGCCGAAGCGGAGACCCAATA
Source organism: Planctomycetota bacterium (assembly GCA_022562105.1). Taxonomy (GTDB): domain Bacteria; phylum Planctomycetota; class Phycisphaerae; order UBA1845; family UBA1845; genus JADFPW01. Next base: position 10,950 of record JADFPW010000030.1, on the reverse strand, counting down.
CCAGAGCAACGCCCTGTGCATCCATCTCGCCGGCCGCGTCAAGCTCCAACAAGACCATCGATCCCAAGCGCTAAGTCTCTTCCAGGAGGCGGAAGATCAGTTCAGGCTGATCGATTCATCTTCGCCGCTCTACCGCAAGGCCGCCGTGCGCAACAAGGTGATCCTGTGCGGGTTGCAGTTGGAGAAGAATCAGCTCGGGGCCGCCCTGGAGACGATCAATCGCGCCAAGCGCGACGCTCCTCGCAATCCGTCGGTATGGGTCGCCCTGGCCCGGGTCCGCTTGAAGAACGACGAGCCGGAACTCGCTGCCCAAGCCGCCGACCAGGCATTGGCTCTGCGCCCGGGAATGCGCTCCGCCATTCTGGTCAAAGCGGATGCGTTTCATGCGCTGGGCCGTCCGGAAAAGGTACGCGAAATCCTCAACCAGTTGCCGGCCAACTCTCGTCTAAGCCTGATCCTACAGGCCCAGATGCTGGGCATCGAAGGGCGCCACCAGGAAGCCCTGCGCCTGGTGCTGCCTGAACTGGAGAAGACCCCCGCCGATCCGAACCTCGTGCGCCAGGCCGTTTCATCCTACATGCAGATGAACAACCGCGACGCCGCCCAGGATGTGCTGCAACGAGCGCTGGAGATCGATCCGGACGACGTTCAACTCAAGGCCTGGAAGCTGGCGACAGATCCCTCCGTCTCGAAGGAGGAGCGGGAGAGGCAGCAGCTCGAGCTGATTGCCGAGATAGAGGATCCCTTCAGTCGGGCGCTGACCTTCATTGTCAAGTACGCGGGCATGGGTGACACCGACAAGCAGCTCGAACACCTCGAGATAGCCATAGGTCTCATCCTGGAGCAGGGATCGAAAGCAGCCATCCAGACGGGTTCCAAGTACCTCGGAGGACTTCTCGAATCCAAGTTCGTTCTGGTCGGCAGGAACAAGGACTGGGCGGCCTTGGAGAACATTGTTCGGGTGGCTCGCGAGCGCGACGTGGACGGAGCGGGCGGCAAGACGTTCGAGGGGTTGAAATACATGTTCCAGGCCAGCTCCCTGGTGGGCGACTCGCCCGAGCTTCGCAAAGAGCAGCGCGACCTGTGGGAACTGGCCGCCGCAGCGTTCGCCCAGGCCCGCGAAACACAGAAGACCGATGCCCGCAACCTGATGCGCCTGGGCCAGAGCTATGCAGCGCTGGGGCGCGAGACCGAGGCGACAGAGGCGTTGGAAAGTGCAATCAGAGCCAATCCCAAGAACGCCCAAGCCCACAAGACTCTGGCGGTGCTGGCCCAGCGGTCCGGCGATCGTGATACCTTTCTCGAGCACCTGGCCATAGTGGGGGATCTCATCCCGAACGACGGTTGGGTCATAAACGCGTTGGCCGCCGAGCGAGAACTAACCGCTCCGCAGGAGGGCATCGCCCGCCGCGAAGAGATGCGCAAGGACAACCCGGATGACCTCAGCAATCTCTTGAAGCTGGCCGACCTGTACGATCGTGTCGATCGCGGAGACGATGCCGCCGCTTGCTATGACGACGCCCTAACCAAAGCGCCGGAAAACCAAGTCGTCGTCACTCAGGCTGCCACCTTCTTCCGAAAGAGCGGTGCCGACGATCGAGCCGAGAGCGCCTTGCGAGCGTTCGTGGCTACGCGTACGGACCCGGCCGAACATGCCGAAGCCCAGTTGCTGGTGGGCCGGCACTTTGCGCTTCTCGGCGACGTGGCCAAGGCGGACGCCGAGTTCGCCAAGGCTGCAGACCTCCAGGGTACGGCACGGGTATTCGCCGGTCTTGCAAATCACTACTACAGTACCAGCCGATACCTTGAAGCTCGCCGGTGGCAGCAGCGGGCCCTCGATCAGACGGATCCGACGCAGGTCACCGTGGTGACGGCGCTGAAGCGAATGGGGATCAGTTGTCTGCTCAAACTGAACGACAAACAGGAAGCGGCCCTGGAGGTCGCAGCCTATCAGCGAGACTATCCCGAAGACCCACGAGGGTGGAGGCTGCTCAGTGGCGTGGAACATCGAAGAGGACGACTCCGAGAGGCCCTCAATGCCATCGACCGTTTCATCCAGGCCCGACCGGACGATCCGCAGGGCCTCTACGCCCGGGTTCAACTCTACTTCAGCATGGGACGAATGTCCGCGGCGATTACCGATTTGGAGCGTTTGCGGGCTCAGCATCCCGATGCATTCGACCTCGCCCCACGCATACGATTGGCGGGAGCCTACGCGGTCAACGGCCAGGAGGATCTGGCGGTCAGCGAGCTGCAGACGATCAGCGAGGAGAATCCTGACGCCCTGCACGTCTCCCGCGCATGGGTCGAACTCCTTTTCTCCCTGCGCCGCTACGCGGAAGCACAGCAGGTGCTTACCGGACTGATCAACCGGTTCCCCGACACACCGGAGTGGTACGCCCTCCGCGGTCGAGCGTCCTATCGATCCGACGATCACCCCGACGCCTTGGCGGACTTTCGACGAGCGGTCGAAGCCAGCGAGTACCTCCCCGAATACGTGGCTGAACTACTGGACTTGTTGATCACCGAGAACCGGGTGGCCGACGGAATCCTGTTCTATGAGCAATCCGTTCCGCAACAGCGCCGATCCCCTGCCGTGCGCTACCGCTACGCCCACCTGCTCGCCTTAAGCGGCGACACCAGCGCCGCCGTCCAACTGTACCGCAGGGTCATGAATGATGACGCCCTCGGATTCCAGGACGCCCAGCGGCTGGCGGTCGATGCCAACTCCGCGTTCCCCGACGGCGGGGCGATCGACGCGTTCGAGAATACCGAGTTCGAAAACACCGCGGACCAAGCGGACCTCGAGAAAGCCAACAACCATATTCTGGCCGGCCTGCTCACGGTGGCGGGACGGGATGTGGACGCCGCTGCCCTCGCCGAGAAGCTGCGCGAGAGTGCCACCACGGATGGGGAGCGATTGCTGCCACTGGCTTGGCTAGGCGAGATTTACAGCCGAACTGCAGCGTACGAAAAGGCTAAAGGCTGCTTTGAGGATACGCTGAAGATCGACCCGGATTCGATCTCGGCCCTTAACAACTTGGCCTATGTCCTGGCCGATGAACTCGGGCAACCTGAGCAAGCCCTGCCCTATGCCAAGCGAGCGGCCCAGCTCAGCGAGCGTAGCGGGGCGATGGATGCGGGAAACCCAGGAAGGTGGGCGCCGATCTTCGACACCCTCGGCTGGGTTCATGCCCGGCTCGGCGACCTGGCCGATGCCCGAGGCGAGCTTTCGCGAGCGGTCCAGGTCGACCCTCAATTCGTCGTCGCCTACTACCACCTCGCCGAGGTGTATCGAATGCAAGGGGACTTTGATCAGGCCAAACAGTTCCTCGATCGGGCGACTCAGATTATCAGCGCCCGGTCGATCAGCTCGGACTCGGTCTATCGCACCCTGATTGCTGAATCCGCGGAGAAAGTCCGCCGCCGCCTTTCCGACTGATGGTCGCCCCAGGCCGACAGGATCAGTCCGCCGGAAGCCGTTCCGACGTGGCGGCCGCATCTTCACCGCGAATGACCCGCCACCGGCCCGCCGGTGTGACCTCCAGGTGCTTAATCTGCGCCTTGCCATGCAACAACTGACTTCCCTGTCCGTCGAGCCGCAGAATGACCCGCCGGCTCCAATCCACGTGGATCTGACTCAGATCCAACACGATCCGTTTTACTCCCTCCGTCTCGATCTCGATGCGGTTGGAGCCGGGGTGAATCGAGCCCGTCGCCCACCCGACCGCGGCGTCCTCGCGCAGCAACTCGATCTTCAACCAGCCCGATCGCTCGCCACCGAAGCCTTCACGAGCTGCTGACACCGGCCTCGCGGGGACGTCGCCGAGCGGTGATTCTTCCCCACCCGAATCAACTACGGACGGCTGATCGTCGGATGTCCCTCCGCCGGCCGCCGTTTGGTGTGCCGTCGAGCCCGCTCGATCTGCAGGCGAGGCCTGGCGACACCCCGGGATCACGGCCGCCACGCATATCGCCCAGATGATGACCCACCATCGCCGCCGGAGTGTAGGTCGCCCGGATTCAGCGGAGGCTGTGCGTTTCTGGATCACGGGATCAGCTTCCACGATTGGCCCGTGGATGGCAACCTGCACTACAGGCATGAGGGTGGCAACGAGTCCGCGATAGCATCGGCGGCGTCTCCTGACGGAGGCGAGCCTTCGCCCTAACGTGGCGAGCTTGCGCCCCAGAGGGGCGACGGGTTGTAGCCACGGGTGGAGTCCGCCGCCGGCGGACGGAACCCGTGGAAAACCCATCATCACCTCTTCGCCCCGGCGGGGCGAAGGACTTGCCCGCTGCGTGGACAACTGCGCGATACGCGGAACGCGTTTGAAGATGCTCCTTGGCATTTTGTTTGCGCCGTGAAGCTCCCTCCGCCCCTCCGGGGCGGGATTGTTGAGGTGCGAATGAGTCCACGGGTTGCGCTCCGCCCGCTTGGCAGCGGGCGACGCTCCACCCGTGGCTACACTCCGCCGCCCCTTCGGGGCGAAGACCTGGCGGCGTTGAAGATCCGCGGGCTGGCCGGATTGGGCAAACCCGGTCACTATGCCGGGGATCTCCGTGGTTGACGGGAAACCAGTGCTCCGCCACACATGATACGATGGGCGAACCAGACCGAGGCGTTCGCCGAAGGCGGATTAGGGAGCCGGGACACGCCGGTTTGGCTGCGTCGCGGAAACCGCTTCCTTACGGGCGCGGCTCGGATGGGCTGTCGATCCAGGTGCGACAGGGCACGAGGCGCTAGAACCACGATGCCGAACGAATTGACCGATCAAACTGACTCCCATGACGCCGGTGGGAACGCCCATGGCGGGGCGTCCCCGCTGCGAACGGAGCTGACCGAACACCTGCCGTTTTCGGTGTCCAGTGTTGCTCTGGGCCTGACCGTGGCGGGGATTATTTGCGCGCTGGTGCCGGAAGGGGCGGCCAGCCACAGTGCATTCGGCGCCGGTCCCGCCGGGCCCTTGTTCCACCTGTTTCACCCGTCACACACGTTCTTCTCCGCCGCCGCGACCACGGCCATGTTCTGGCGATACGATCGCAAGCTGTGGCTAGCCGTTCTGATCGGGATGATCGGAGCCGTCGGCGTATGCGGCATCAGTGACATCCTGATGCCCTACGCGGCGCAGGTGGTTCTGCAGGTGTTCGGCCGGGTGACCGGCGAATTGCATTTGCACATTTGCGTGATCGAAGAGCCCGGCTTGGTGCTGCCGTTCGCGGTGGCCGGCGTCTTCGTCGGCCTGGGGGCTGCCCGGACGGTCGGACGCAGCACGCTCTTCTCCCACTCTCTGCACGTCTTCACCTCCACCATGGCGAGCATTTTCTATCTGATCGGTCCGTTCGATCGCTTGGCGTGGATCGACTCGCTGGGACTGGTGTTTGTCTTCGTGATCGCGGCGGTCATGATCCCCTGCTGTTTGAGCGACATCGTCTTTCCCCTGGCCGCGACCAAGAGCGTACGACACCGGATGTACCACGGCGGAGACTCCCATGACGGCAGCACGTGATCGTTCCCCAGCCGGTGGAACCATCAGGCGAAATACGTCCCTGCTCCTGATCGCGGCCGTCGTCCTGTCCGGAGCCGGTGTTTACGTCAGCGTCAAGCTGCTGCAGAAACACTTGCTTGGTTCGACGGGGTCGGCCTGGTTTGATGACGTCTGCACCAGCGAAGGGGATTCGTCGGTCAACTGCGCGATCGTTCTATCCAGCGACTGGGCGTACTTTCCGCCCAATGATGAGGCGGGGAACCGTCGTCCGTTCAGCGTACCCGTTGCCCTGTTGGGACTGTGGTATTTTACGGGTCTGGGCACCTGGTACCTGTTTGTGGGGCGCCCGGACTACAACCGCAGACGATGGCATCTCCTACCGCTGATCTGGAATACGATCGGAATCATGGGCTCGGTGTTCTTTCTGATCATCATGTTCACCAGCATCGAGGCCCTCTGTCCCTGGTGCCTTGTTTCCCACGGGTTGAATGCATTGTTGATGGTATGCGGCGTTTTACTGCGGCCGATGCACACCAGCCCGCAGCCAACCCAGGTCAGCACCGCCGTAACTTCTGAGAGCATCTTCGATACCCCCGAGCCCGCGGCCGTCGATTCAATTCCAACACCGAACCCAACGGTACGGCATGCGGTAAGCGCCATGGTGCTGGTGCTCGCATTGGCCTCTGCACAGTTCTATTGGATCAGTGCCCAGTCACTTCTCCAGCAAGGACTACAGCTCAAGGCGGACGTCACCAAGAGCGTAAAGGCCATCGAGAAGATCAAACAAGACGGCCGCCTGATGATGGCGTTGTTCCAACAGCAACCCAAGCGCGAGATACCTATTCGCAGCGACGATCCCGTTCGTGGCGAGGGTCGAGGCCTGTTTGACGTGGTGGTGTTCAGTGATTTTCAGTGTCCTCGATGTCGGGACTTCGCCCAGCGCCTCGATACGCAGGTTCACGAGCTGTTCGGAAGCGACATGCGGGTCATGTTCAAGCACTTCCCGCTATGCGTGGATTGCAACACCCAAGTTGCCCGGACGATCCATGAATCAGCCTGCCGAGCTGCCCGCGCTGCCGAGGCGGCCCGCTTGCAAGGTGGAAGCCAGGCATTCTGGGCGATGCACGATCGCCTCTTCGCCGATCAGAAGAACCTCGCGTCCTTCAACTACCGGGGCGTCGCCGAGGAACTCGGATTGTCGCCCGACCAACTGCTGGCGGACATGGAATCCGACGCCGTCGCCAATCGCATCGAAGCGGACAGCCGACTCGCCACCCAGCTCAGTGTTCGTGGGACGCCGGCGGTGTTCGTGATGGGGCGTCGGGTGGACTCCATCGCCCGGTCGAGTGATGCGTTCTGGAAGGAGCTTCACACCCTGTACCGCCGGGCGTTGGACAAACGAAACGCCGCCCTCGAGCCCGCCGCCGAACACGACGCCTCGGCGCCAGCCTCAGAATCGGCAGAACCACCTGGCGGATGAACGTGCCCTCGCCGCTTGAACCTCAACCGACCGGAACGCGAACTCCATTGCGGATGAGCGTCCAGAATCCTGCGGGACGAGCGCTCGAGGCGGCCTTCCCTCTATTCCTGGGATACGCATACAGACATCCCAAACCTATATCAGAACGCAACCTGCAAGCGCATCTGGAAGATGTTCGCAAAACTGCTGTCGTGGGCATCGGCGTATACATAGTTCCACGAAACACGCACGTTGGGGTTTAGATACCAATTGAGGCCGGCCGTCACATCGGACAGGCGCCCGCCGCGAATGTCATGGTCGTTAAGGTCCAGATAGGAGTAGCGCAGCGCTGCCTCCCACGCACCCGTGCCACCATCCTCGCCGAAGTTGCGTTTGGGCGTGATCTGACCGAATTGACCCACCCCGGTGTCGTAGTTGCGGTGTTCACCGGTGAAAATGTAGCTCCCCTGGACGTAGAACGAGTTGAACTGGAGGTTGCTGCCCTCCTGGCGGTTGACGAATGCATGGATATACTCGCCCTCCAGGGAAAACGAGCCATATACGAACGCCGCTTCGAGGCCGACAAGATCGACGCCATCCGCCGCGATGTCGTCGCTGTCGGCGAGCTTGGGGGTCAGATGGGATTCCGGCCTGGCATCGAAGCCGATGTCGTCACCGGCGGGATCCTGATGGCTCCAGGCCAAGCCGACATGAAGTAGCTTGCGGCCCTCATCTTCGTACCACGGTAGGCCGGTGAGGCGCCCCGTCAGGTGCAAGCCGTCCGCAACCTCTCCGTTGAAGAACTCGTCAGTCTCTCGAAAGACGCCGACCGCCCAGGTCATCCGCTCGTCACACGCGGTGTTGTGCAGCATGATGCCCGCGTTTCGCCCGGGGGCGAACGTCTCGGTGGTCAGCGATCGCTCCATGAACATGATGTACTTGCTGCTGGTCAACTCGTTGAGCCCGAACGGCTCCTTGAAATGCCCCAGGCGAAGGTTTCCGATCACTGGGAGATCAAGGACGCCGATGTACACGTCCCGGGCTTCAATGTTCCGCTCAGAAAGCTCGACCTGCGTCTTGAACTCGAATCGTTTGTAGAGGGTGCCGGAGTAATAGAGCCTGGCACGTCGTACCTCGGTGCCTTCCTCGAAATCTCCGAGGTCGCCCTCAATGTCGTGCCGAGTGTCGAACACGCCCCAATCGCCTTGGAAGCGACCACCAAACTTGAGGCGGAAGTTCTTGTTGGGCGATTCGATGCGCAACGTGTCCTTCCAGAAGAACTTCAGTCCATCGGAGCCGGCCTCCGCTTGGTCGCGGCTCTGTTCCGCACTCGCGTTGGTTGGTTGGCTGGTAGTGGCCGGGTTGCCCTCCTGCCCCGCTTGCGGATCAGCGGGTTGGGTCGTCTCGGGTTGTTGTGCCCCTTCCACCCGCTCTTGTGCATGGGCGACAGCTCCAGCTCCAACGAGCAACGCCAAGGCCCATAGCCTCGCCAATGGTTTCCCAGCTGTTCTTTCAGTGTCCCACATTGCAGACATTTCCCTTCGTGCACCGAGATGCACACCGACTAAGTTGTCTATCAGACGATCGAGAAACGAGCGGAAGTATACCGCTGGCCTCGGTGGCGTCGAGGGCGGCGTTAGCGATGCGGTCATCGGAACCATCTCGACCGTCGCGCTCAATCTGCTCGGCAAGGGTTGATCGGCCAACGCCATCCTGGACTCGCCCCCCATCCAATTGGAGGCTGGGGACGTCGGGCAACTCCACACCCAGGGGAACGGAGTCGGCCAGCCGTTCACACGCCGCGGGAAGCCAGCCTGCTCTGGGCGATCTGGGAAAGCTGCGCCATGAGACGCACCGCCACATTTTGGTCGGTCTTCGCGGGTTGCGGCGTGTGCTCCGCGTTCGTGCCGGAGGAATCCTTCTCAGTCGCGGACGTGCAGCCTGGGGCGTTCGTGGGCTACATCCTCTCCTGCTTCGGCCCCTGCGACTGATCCGGTGTCCCGTGCCGTCGGGCGTCATTGACGGGCCCCCGGGTTCCGATGTAGAAGGATAGTGACAGTCCGGCGCCGCAGAATCGGGATGTAGGCCGATCGAATACCGTGGCGGGCTGTCGGACGAGTACATGATGAACCAGACCACGGAGGACTGCTCCTCACTGCCCACATCGCATCGCGTGTCGTTGTTGAGCAACGACGGGCGACTTTTTCACGTGATCCTGGCCCAGCAATTCGATCGAGATCTGATCGACAAGCTTTGCCGTCTGGCCGAGATGATCCGGTCGATCGCCGAATCGCGACAGGGGTCCGATTTCCTGCGCAACCAGCTCTGCCACAAGCGGGCCATGCTTTACTTCGTGCAGCCCTCGACGCGGACGTTTCTCTCGTTTGCGGCCGCCTGCCAGATCATGGGCATGCCCTACAACGAGGTCCGCGACCCATCGACCTCGTCGGAGGTCAAGGGCGAGAGTGAGGCGGATACGGTTCGCGTGCTGAGCCAGTACTTCGACACCATCGTGATGCGTCATCCGGCCGAGGGGTTCGCCGAGACCATGGCCCACCTGCTCAACGGCATGCGACGGACGATCCCGCTGGTCAACGGAGGGTCGGGCAAGGATCAACATCCCACGCAGGCCCTGCTGGACATCTACACGCTGCATCGATCCATGGGGCGATCGTTGATCTCGCCCGGCAAACCCAACTTCGCGGGCAACCCGTTCGAGGGCAAGACCATCGCCTTCGTCGGCGACCTGAAGCGAGGCCGAACCGTTCGCTCGCTGGTGTATCTGCTCACCCGCTATCCCGGCGTGCGAATGCTGTTCATCGCCCCGGACGAGTTGCAGATCGGGGCGGACATCATCGAGTACATTCAGCGCATGGACGTGCTGCACGAGTTTCGTGATACCCTGCAATCGTCGGTGTCGGAGTGCGACGCGATCTACATGACCCGTTTGCAGGACGAGCACGATCTCCAGGGCGAGTCGAAGACTATCGATTACTCACGGTTCCATCTGACCCAGGACATGGCGGGTCAGTTCAAGCCCGAGCTGGCCATCCTGCATCCACTCCCGCGGCGGCAGGAGCTGGATGTCGCCCTGGATACGGACCCGCGAGCCAAATACTGGGAGCAGGTTCAGAACGGCATGTGGATGCGGGCCGGGCTGATGTCCTATATCTTCAACGTGGATGCGACGATTATCGACCACTACTACCGCGACTATGCCGTCTAGCGTAGCGTCTTATAAGTAGGCATGTTTTTGTAAACCGAGCCGCGACCGTAAGGGAGCGGTTTTTCTGTCCCCCTCCCTCACGGTCGGGGCTCGGATAAGGTGCCCTCAGCATGAATCACGGCCCTGGGCTTCTTTCCGGTCTGCGCCCTGCAGCGGGGCAGGAAATCCGACCCTAGAGGCGGATGGCGGCGCCGGCAGATGCCTTTCATCGGGCACAGGCCCCCAGCCGACAAAGATAGACGGGCCAGTTGCGAATGCTACCATAGTGCCCGATAGTCGTGCTGCGGTCAGCCCCATGTGGGCCTGCACGCCACAAGCGACATTCCATCGAGGAAGATGAGTTTGGCCACCAGTTGTCGTCAACCGAGTTCGCTGGGATGGCGCACGGCGATCCTCGCCGCGCTGGCTGTCTTGTTGCTGGATCCCAAGGAGTTATTCGCTTGGGGACCGGCCACACACGTCCAATTGGCCAACGATGTGCTGCGCAATCTGGGCTTGCTCCCGGCGGCGATGGCGGCGCTGTTGGGGCGGCATGCGATCGACTACATCTACGGGTGCGTCGCGGCCGACGTGGTCTTTGCCAAGCGGCTCAGTCGCGTCAAGCAGTTTTGTCATCATTGGTCCACCGGCTTTGGCCTGTTGGAGCGGGCCGACGACGACCGAGTCCGTGCCTTTGCGTACGGGTATCTCTCCCATCTGGCGGCTGACACCGTTGCTCATGGCAAGTTCGTGCCTCGTCAAATCACCCTGACGCGCTCGACAGTGAACTTCGGGCATGT
>JADFPW010000363.1 GCA_022562105.1 Planctomycetota bacterium | reverse complement strand
AAGTGGCCACCGCTCGACTACGCTCGGAAGCCCGAGCGGGCAGTCGGGTCAATCACCCCAATGTTGCCCGGGTGTTGGATTGCGATTGCGTCAGCGGCCACTGGTACTTCGTGATGGAGCACGTGGCCGGCGTGAACATGCGCACCATGCTCGATGCGGTCGGCCATCTGGCGTGGGCCCAGGTTGTGGATGTGGCCATTGGAGCTGCCAACGGTTTGGCTGCGATTCACCAGGCTGAACTGATCCACCGGGACATCAAGCCCAGCAACCTGATGATCACGCCCGATGGAACGATCAAGATCACCGATCTGGGGTTGGTCAAGATGCTTCAAGACGCTCAGTCTCCGTCCACGACGCAATCCGGACAACTGCTCGGTACGCCGTACTACATGTCCCCCGAGCAGTTCGACGCCGCCGGCGCCCTCGACGGCCGAGCCGACCTGTACAGCCTGGGGGCGACCCTGTTTCACCTGGTCGCCGGAAATCCGCCGCACCAGGGATCGGGACTGCTGGACTTGTCCATGAAGCACCAGCAGGATCCGGTGGTGTGGCCGCAGGATCTGCGAGATCAGGCTCCGGACTGGTTCCGCCATGCGATCGAGGCGTGCCTGGCCAAGCGGCCCGAACATCGTCCGCCCTCAGCATCCGCCTTGGTGGAATTGTTGAAGCCGGGCGCCGAACAGGGATCCCACGCCGGGCAATTGGTCCCTCCCGGCGGTGACGACGCGGTGCAAGGGCTGGTCGTGCTGCGCTTTCGGAATCTTTCGGGTGAACCCAAGGACGATTGGATCGGCGATGCGGTGGCTGAGTACCTGTCCCACCGCCTCATGGAGCTGGGCGGCCCGCACGTTGCCAACCGCCAGGCAGTCGAGCATGTGCTCAGTCAGACATCGCCCGAGTGGTTCACCGACCCGCAGAGTACGCAGGTGTTGGATGCGGCGCGCCTGGCTGGGGCCCGGTGGGTCATCACCGGTAGCTACCAGGCCGCCGGGTCGAAGCTGATGATGACCGTGCAGGCCCAGTCGGCGGACAAGCCGGATCCCGAGCATATCGCCCGTGAAACTGCCGAGCTGAACCAGCTCTTTGATCTGGAGGATTCGCTTGGTCGCGGGCTCATCGACTGGTTGGGGCGACATCTCGCGGCCGATCGAAAGCGATCCGCCGCCACCAGCGGGACCAGCAGCGTAGCCGCCAACGAGCAACTGACATTAGGCCAGCGCGCGTTTGCCGAAGGCGACTATCGAGAGGCGATTCGCCGCGGCGAGGAAGCGCTTCAATTGGACGGCAGCTACGCCGAGCCGCTCAGCCTTATCGGGGCCAGCCACGCCCGCATCGGGGATTACGATCGGGCGGTCGAGTATCACCAACGCCAGGAACGCAAGGCCCGCAGGGCGGCCGATCAACCGCTGCTCGCTGAAGCGTTGGGCAATCTCGGGGTCATGTACTACTACAAGGGTGAGTATGCCGAGGCGTACGAGTTTCTCCAGCAGGCCAAACAACTCGCCGACAAGCTGGATCTGCACCGGGATGCAGCCGAGTTGCTGGGGAATCTGGGCTTCGTGCTCGTTCGCCTGAACCGACACGCCGAGGCGGAGGAGGCGTTCGCCGATGCCATCGACCTGCACCGTCAAGTCGGCAATCTGGTCGCCCTGGTGTCGCCCTACAACGGCATGGGGACGGTCTTGCTGAAACAGCAACGCTACGGCGAAGCGAAAGAGTACTACCAGCGAGCCCTGCTGCTGGCCGAGGAGATCGGAGACCGGGTCAACGTGGGCATCTCGCACATGAACCTCGGCCGCTGTGCCTGTCTGCTCGAGGACTACGACGAAGCTCGCAGTCGGTTCCGATCAGCCCTGTCCATTCTCGAGGGGACCGATTTCTGGAACGGTCTGACGTTGGTGTACGAGCATCTGGCCGAGATGCACTTGCAGTTGGAGGAGTTCGACGAGGCCCTGGAGAGCGTGGATCAGCGAATCGACTTGGCCCGTCGGCACGACAATCAGCGAATGGAGGCTGCCGGGTGGGAGCAGAAGGCACGGGTCTACGAACTCATGAAGGACACGGATCAAGCCTTGGCCTGCCTCAAGCAGTCCATCGACGTTTCCCAGCATCCCGTGCCGCACGAGAGCCTGCATCGTTATCTCGGCGTGCTGGCCGACAAGACGCCGTTTCACTAAACCCCCAGAAACCGTGTGCCACTGCTCTTGAGCAGTGCGGCGGCGGGTATTCGCATGCCGGGTCCGATACCGCCACTGATCTGAAACCCCTATTCGCATTCCCTTGATGGAACGCTGCGAATCACTATTGTCGAAAACGGAAATGGAGAGCAACGCCCAGTGGCTATTCTGATCGACGAGAAGAAACGGGTGATCGTCCAGGGCATCACCGGCCGTGAGGGAATGGCCAGAACCAAGCTGATGCGCGAGTTCGGCACCAACGTGGTGGCCGGCTGCACACCGGGCAAGGGCGGCCAAGCGGTGCTCGGCGTACCGGTGTTCGATACCATCGAAGAGGCCAAGGAGACCGTGGGCGAGCTGGACATCTCCGTCGTCTTTGTACCTGCCCCGCTGGTCAAATCGGCGGCCCTCGAAGCTATCGCGGCGGGCATCAAGCTGCTCGTCCTGGTCCCCGATCGTGTGCCCCTCTACGACGTGTTGGAAATCTCCGAAGCCGCGTCAGCCGCCGGGGCTCGATTCATAGGCCCCAACACTCTGGGCGTCTTGTCCGTTGGCCGAGCCGTCCTGGGAATGATCGGCGGCCGAGCCGAGTCGGCCCGCGAGTGGTTCAAACCAGGCCGCATCGGCGTAGCCTCACGCAGCGGCGGAATGACCAGCTCGACCGGCTACTACCTGTCGCAAGCCGGCATCGGTCTATCGACCCTGGTCCACGTCGGCGGCGACTCGGTGATCGGCACCCCGCTTCCCGACGTCATGGAACTGTTCGAGGACGATCCCGATACCGACGGTGTAGTCATGTTCGGTGAGATCGGCGGCACCCAGGAGGAGCGCGTCGCCGAGCTGATCGAAACCAAGCGTTTCACCAAACCGCTGGTGGCCTACATCGGCGGCGCCGCCGCCAAGGAGGGGACGCGTTTCTCCCACGCCGGCGCCATCATCGAAGGTGGGCGAGGAACGCATGAGCAAAAGGTCAAACGCCTTCGCGAAGTCGGAGCCGTCGTGGTCACCGCCTTTGGTGACCTTCCCGCGGCGGCGTCACGAGTCTTCACCTCCGCCTAGAAACTGCCACTTCTGCATGAATGACGCGCCCGGTATTGACGCACCCCCATGCCAACCTCTTCGGCTACAGCCTCTTACATGTTCCTGCTACAACAACGCCCCAGATTCTTCTACCCACCGCCAGCCCGTCGGGTATCATCAACGAACGGGACGCCTGTCAACTTCGCCCATGCGCGAATGCCTGCCCCGTCAAGAAGGGACGCGACAATGAAGACTGTGGCGCTGGTAACGGCTCCAGTGATCGTCTTTTTGGTAACTGCCATCTACATTATGGTGGACCGGCCGTCGTCCAGATACACTCCGGAACCTTTTGACTTTCCAACTCCAGCGCCGGTTCGGATTCCCGAGCGTCCACCATCAGACAGAGTCGCTAAGCAACTCGCCCGTTTTGCCGAAGAGGAAGAACAGAGAGCCCGAGAGTATTGGGGAGAAGAAGCACGCGAAGCTCGCCGTCAGGAGAAAGTTGCCGAAGATGAAGCTCGCCGTAAGGCGAGAGTCGCCGAGGAGGAATACGAGCAAAGCAAGCTCGATGCCAACCTGTGGGAACTACAGAGATGGGCCGCACATCCACCGCCAAACCCGCGTGCGTGCCGACAAGTGTTGAGCAACGAAGGACACGGAGAACTCTATGCGTGCTTCATGGCGCTTCGGTCAAAAACGACCGCAACCATGGCGCCCATAAGGGCAGCGTTGGCGCGATCATGGGGTCGAAACTGTTGAAGGCGGTCGCGGTTCGGGGCACCGGCGAAGTGCCCCTGATGGGTCTGCACAGTGATGAGATTCTCGATGCCGAAACCTTGCCGTTGAAATACGCGACCGTGTCAACGTGCTTCCGACGAGAAGCCGGCGCTGCGGGCAAGGACACGGCCGGGCTGTTTCGCGTCCATCAGTTCGACAAGGTCGAGCAGGTCGTCATTTGCAAAGCGGACGAAGCGGAAAGTCGTCATTGGCATCAGACGATGATCGGGATCGTTGAATCGTTCTTGCAACGGTTGGAGCTGCCGTATCGACTGGTGCAATGTTGCACGGGCGATCTTGGCCCAAAGAACGCGGACATGATCGACATCGAATGCTGGATGCCCGGCCGAACCCCCGCCCCCGGAAGCGCCACCGGAAGCGCGCCGTCCGGCGATTGGGGCGAAACACATTCCGCGTCGCGCTTGTATGACTATCAGTGCCGACGATTGAATA
>JADFPW010000029.1 GCA_022562105.1 Planctomycetota bacterium | reverse complement strand
CACGAACCCGGTTCCGTAGCCGGTGTAGAAGCGGTGCCACCCCGTGCTGCTATCACGTCGATCGACGCGAATGGAGACCACGCTGGGCCTTACCTCGTCGGCCAGGGCCTCGAACCGGCGCTCCAGCTTCGCCAACTCATCCGTGCCGGCGTTCTGGGCGTAGAGCAGGCCCGGAAGGACGAGAGCTGTCACTGCACTGCAACACAGCCTCGAACGGAAAGACACCCAGCCCCGCGAGATGCGTCTATCATCCATGATGCGACGTCTCCATTCCCCGACCAGAGAAATCATTCTCCCGCTTGGTATACTATACCACGGTCAACAACCTGTTGCACAAGGAATTGCGAATAATCATGTCCGCAGCAGCGGGCTCCGTGGATCCACGGGTCGGTCGCCCCACAGACCCACGACCCACGGACCCACGGACCCCGCGGAACGAGAAGGATGATCGACCAAGCGACGCTGGACAAACTGGAGTTCTCCCGAGCCACCGAGCTGATCGCCGCCAGGTGCGCCTGCAGCCTGGGCAAGTCGCTGGCCCGCCGAATCACCCCGTCCACCAGGCCGGCGGTGGTCCGACGCTGGCTGGATCAGGTCCGTCAGATGGCCGATGCCGCCGAACGGATCGGCCTGCCTCCCATGGGCGGGGTGCATGACATCCGGGCGCTGATCGCCAAGTCGGAGCAGCCGGCCGGGCTCGGTCCCGAGGAGCTGGCATTGGTATCCGAGGTTCTACGGGCCACCGGGGCCGTACAGCGCTGGGCCTCGCAACTGACCGAGCAGGAGGCTCAACTGGTCGATATCGGTGAACGTGTCGGAGCGTTCTCCACCATCGCGGCGACGATTGACCATTGCATCGACGCCCGCGGACAGGTCTACGACCACGCCAGCCCGAAGCTGGGGACGATTCGAACGTCGATCAGCCGGGTCCGCGACCAACTGCAGGGCGTTTTCGACCGCTTGCTCAGACAGCCGCGGACGGTCCGACTCCTGCAATACGCCAACGCCACGTTCCACGACGATCGGACCGTGCTGCCGCTCAAAGCCGAGCACCGAGGACGCATCAAGGGGATCGTGCATCGCAGCTCGGATTCGGGTTCCACGGTGTTCGTCGAGCCCGCTGAGGCGGTCGAGCTCAACAACTCGATAGTGACCCTCCGAGATTCGGAACGCCGGGAGATCGACCGGATTCTTCAGGGGCTCTCCTGGACCGTGCGGGCCAATGCCCGTGAGATCCTGCAATCGTTGAGCGCCCTGGGCGTGCTCGATCTGATCTCGGCGAAGGTTCACTACAGCCGGCGGTGGGACGCCGTTTGTCCGGAGATTCGTGACGATCGCATGCTGCACCTTCATCAGGCGCGTCACCCCTTGTTGCTGGAGCTGTTCGCCGCCGCCGACGTGGCGGTAGCGGACGAAGCGACATCGGATCATCGCCGCGGCGAGAAGAAACAAGTCGTGCCCATCGATATTCGACTGGCGGACGATTTTGATCTGCTGGTCATCACCGGGCCTAACACCGGCGGCAAGACGGTGGCCCTCAAGACGGTCGGCTTGCTGGCGGCGATGGTGCAAGCGGGCATTCCCATCCCCGTCGGACGCGGGTCATCCATGCCCGTCTATCGTCAGATACTCATCGACGTCGGCGACGAGCAGAGCATCCAGCAATCGCTGAGCACGTTCAGCTCGCACATGGCCAACATACTCGACGTCCTGCAACGAGTCGGCCCGCGGTCGCTGGTGCTGCTCGACGAGCTGGGGGCGGGGACCGATCCGGACGAGGGCGCCGCCATCGGGCGGGCGATCATCGACGAGCTGCTGCGATTGGGTTGCAGCGCGGTGGTCAGTACACATCTAGCCGTGCTCAAGGCGGTCGCGTATGTCGTCGATCGGGTGGACAACGCGTCGGTGGAGTTTGACGTGCAATCCCTTCAGCCGACCTATAGGCTGCGCCTGGGCGAGCCGGGAAACAGCAACGCCCTGGTCATCGCGGAACGGCTGGGGATGCCCAAGCGCCTGGTCTCGCAGGCCCGCGGCCATCTGACGGGCCGGCATCGGGCCCTCAACAAAGCCATCGCCGGCACGTTGGACTCCCGCCGCCAAGCTGAGCATGCCCGGAATGAAGCGCTCGCCGCCCGCCAAGCGGCCGAAGATGCCGAGCGACTTTCGGATCAACAGAAACAGGAATTAGAAAGAGTTCAGGCGGAGTATCAAACCTGGATCGACTGGATCACGCACTTAGCCCCGGGGGATTCGGTCTATGTACGGCCATTTGACAAACAGGCAACGGTGGTGCGCATGCAACTTCATCAACAGATCGCGGTGGTCTCGACCGGGGCCATCGACCTCGAAGTGAAGCTCAAGGATCTTCAACATCCCGACACCGTGCGACCTTGACGCCGTGAAACCCAGAGGATCGTCGATGGTCGATTTGCGATTGTCGATTCGGTTTGCCGGCGAAGGGCTTTCTGCATGGCAAGACTCCCAAGAGAAATCATTGGCCCGCGATCATGCGGCCGACGGATGGGCGATCAACCCGGTCACGATTCACGCGCAGCGTGAACGGGCGAGGGCTCGCCTGGCGAGCTGGCGGGGGCGATTCATCCTCGCCCCCGGTCGCCCCGGTCGTTCTGGGGACAATTCCGCTTCGCTGGGACTGCGTCTTGGCGTCGAGTGGTGGCCCGGCTATCGTATCGGACTGAGGCTGCGGCGGCGACACGGCTTCGGCAGCGGTTGCGAAACGGATGCAGTGTCAGCATGAACCTGCAAAAACGTGTTTTCATCTTCCTGGTGCTGGGGACCCTACCAGCCCATACACGGGCCGACGACCCCGCGGTCAACCCGGCGACGTTGGTCGCTCGGGCGGTCAAGGAATTGATCCCGCTCCAGGAGACCGACGGCGATTGGCCGTACGAGGGCGTCTACCGAGTTGGCGGTGAGATTCCGATCGGCTACCGCATCGGAGGAACGGCGTTGGTTTCGCAGGCGCTGCTTTATGGATCGCCGCAGACGGACAAGAAGGTGACCGCCGCGATCGAGCGTGGGCTTGACTTCCTGTTCGTGGCTTTGGCGGATGCGCGTATGACGCCCAGCACACGCGACGCTTACGACGTTCGCGTGTGGGGTCAATGTTGTGCCCTGGAGTACCTTTGCCGGCTGCGCGCTGCGCAGCGGTGGTTCGACCGACGTGAGAAAGTCGATTCCTGGATTCCCAAGCTGACGGCAGCGCTGATCGAGGAAGAATTGTCCGGCGGCGGCTGGAACTATGCTTCGCGCCGGGCGCACGCACCGTTCGTCACTGCCCCCGTGGTCCAGGCCCTCCTGTGGGCGAAGGCCCAGGGCGAGACGGTGCCGGACGAGGTGCTGGATCGAGCCCGTGATGTGCTTCTTGCCAGCCGAACGAATGACGGCGGATTCACCTACAGCAACGTCTTGACCTCGGAGACCGCTCCGAACTCGCGTGCCCGCGTGCCGGGCTCGATCGGTCGCGCACCGCTCTGTGAAACGACGTTGGTGCTGTTGGGTGCAGGATCGCCGGAGGCCGTTGTAGGCGCCTTGAACGCGTTCCACACGCACTGGGACGAGCTCGAGAAACGGCGCAGGCAACACGGTACCCACGCGCCGCCGTACGGTATCGCGCCCTATTATTTCTTTTTTGCCCATCGCTACGCGGGGCAGGCCATCGCCTTCTCGCCGAAATCCCAGCAGTCTCGCCAGCGCGAGCGACTGCTCGAGCTGCTCCTACGAACGCGCGATGACGATGGCACGTGGAACGACCGCGTCTTTCCGCGGTCACGCAATTTCGGTACCGCCATGGCCATCATGGCTTTGCTCGGCGATCGGATTCCGCCGCCTCCGAGGTTTGGCGAAGAAAATCCGGGTGGTCGTTTGCACCCAGGGATTGCGATCCCTGGGCCTGGCGGAAGCTTGAAGATTTTCCAGGAGTCCGCCGGTGGCGAATCGCAGACGTCTACCGAAGAATGAACTGGTAGGTGATCGGGCGGCGCCCTACGAGTTCGTCGGAGGAGGCTGGCTATTTTGACAGGACGGACGGACGTCAGCCGTCATGGAACAGGAAGGCGTTAACGCGCAGTAGACAGCGCAAGTTCAACCCGGCATAGAACCGCCGGTTGATCATACGTGTTGGATACGGCCGCTGACCCGAGCTAAATTCGGCGGCGGCCTGACTGCGGGACCGACTTTCCAGTCGGTCGTCACGCCGACGGAAACGATTGGGAGAAGATGCCATGAATCGAGTGAAGAGCACCACGCCGCGATCCCTGGTTCACGTGTCCCTGGTGACCGTCCTGGCCATAGGGGGTCTCGTGGCCAACGAGTCCAGCGCTCAGCGGAACGACACGCTTCTGGAGGCGGAGGTCATCAAGAAAGATCTTCCGATCGAGGTGGAGCTTTCCGGCACCTTCGAGGCGGAAAACAAGGACGAGCTGCGTGTGGAGCCCAAAGCCTACAAGGGCGAGTTGATCGTCACGTCACTCGTGCCGGAAGGGACCGAAGCCAAGGAAGGGGACGTCCTGATGGAGTTCGACCGGGATAACCTGGATCGGGCGCTGGAGGACGCTGGGCATGAAGTCACCGACAAGGAGGTCGCCCGCAACAAGGCCCAGGCGGAGCTCGACGCCGGCCAAATCGATCAACAGGCGACGCTTCATCAGCTCGAGAAAGAAATCGAGTTGGCCGTCTTGGCCCTGGAGGGGGCAATCGAGAAGGCCGGATACGAGCTGGTCGACAAGCAAAAGGGTATCAAGGACGCCGAAAACCGCGTCAAGGATGCCCAAGTCGATTTCGAGCAGCTCAAGCAGCTCTACGAAGAGCGCGAGCTCCACACTGCCACCGAGAACATTCTCATCGAGCGCGAGCTGCGCCGGATCGAAGATGTGGAGCTGAGCCTGAAGAACACCAACCGCGACGTCGAGCACTACAAGAAGTACGAGCACCAGGTTGACGTCGAAACCAAGAGGCTGGAACTGGAGAAAAAGAAAGCAGAACTCAAGCAAAAGAAAATCGAATTCAGCGCCGACGGGGCCGAGAAGAAAGCGGCCGTCGAGAAAGCCCAGCGTGAACTCGACAAGGCCACACGCGAACTCGGCAAGTTCGAGGAGGACATGGACAGTCTGAACCTGATCGCTCCCAGGGACGGCATCGTGTTCTACGGATCGCTCGGTGGAGATTTCCCGGCTGGCCTGATGGTCTTCGGCGGCGCGGGGGCGGATGAAATGCGCATCGGCGGCCGGGTTCGGACGCACCAGATCCTGATCACCGTGGCCTCGATGAAGAACCTGTCGGTCAAGATGAGTGTTCTGGAGAACGACATCCAATACATGAAGCCCGGGCTGGCGGTGACGATTCGGCCCGACGCGTTCCCGGCGCTCAAGATCGACGGCAAGATCACTAAAGTGGATCAGGTGGCATCTCGCCAGGGGTTTTTCTCCGAGCTGCGCGAGTTCACCGTCCGGGGCGAGTACGAAGGAGTGTTCGACCAGTTGCGGGCCGGGATGAACTGCCGAGTCACCGTCCACGCCGACACCGTGCCCGAAGCGATCCAGGTGCCCGTCTTGGCCGTCTTCTCCGAAGAGGGCGAACACTTCTGCCTGGTCAAGCAGGGCAATAGCACCACCAAACGCCCGGTCAAGATCGGGGCCACCAACGGTAAGCAGGTCCAGATCACCGAAGGGTTGCGACCCGGCGAGCGCGTCGCCCTTTACGATCCGAACCAGGAGTAAATCGTGGATCCTCTGATTGCGATCGAGGGAGTCTCCAAGGTCTACCCGATGGGCGGCGGGGACGTCTATGCCCTGCGGGACGTCAGTCTCGAAGTGCAAGAGGCTGAGTTCGTATCCATCGTTGGAAAATCCGGCTCCGGGAAGTCGACGCTTCTGTATCTGCTCGGCCTCCTCACCGAGCCGACCTGCGGCGAGTATCGCCTGCGCGGCCGGAAGATCGACGGCCTCAGCGACGTCGAGTGCTCGCGTGTTCGGGCCAGGGAAATCGGGTTCATCTTTCAGTCCTTCCACCTGGTGCCGCAAATCAGGGTGTTGGAAAACGTGCTTCTCTCGGCCCGTTACGCCCCCGATATGTCCCAGCAAGAG
The DNA here is from genome assembly GCA_022562105.1 of Planctomycetota bacterium. GTDB lineage: Bacteria > Planctomycetota > Phycisphaerae > UBA1845 > UBA1845 > JADFPW01. The sequence goes on along the minus strand of JADFPW010000029.1, from coordinate 13,832 downwards.
GCCCGCAAGCGAGCCCGGGAACTGGTGGAACGGGTAGGGCTGTCGCATCGAATGGGCCACCGCCCCACCGAGCTGTCCAACGGGGAGATGCAACGGGTGGCGATTGCCCGGGCCCTGCTCACCAACCCCAGCCTGATCCTGGCCGACGAACCCACCGGAAACCTGGACGAGGAAAACGGCCACGAGATTTACGAACTACTCGAGTCTTTACACCGGGAGGGCACGACCATCATCCTGGTGACGCACGATGCCCAACTGGCGTCCCGCACCGGGCGCTGCATCCGCTTGAAAGATGGTGAGGTTGAAAATGGCTCAGTTTAAGGTGATCGGGGAGGCGTGGCAGAATCTCTGCCTGCACAAGACCCGCTCGCTCCTGGCGGCGTTGGGCATCATCTTCGGCGTGGCCTCGGTGATCTGCATGCTGTCGATCAGCGAGGTGGCCCGCCGCGACGTCATCGGACGCATCGAACGGATGGGATTGAACAACCTCATCCTCGATAGCGTCAAGCCGGAAAGGCTGCGCAAGCAGGAACAGCACCGCTCGAACGACTCGTGGATCGCACGATACGGCATGACCCGTTTCGATTTGGAAGTCCTGCAAGACAACATCACCGAGATTGAGACCATCGTACCCATGCGGATCATGCTGTCCGACGTGTATGCGAATCTCCATGCCTCGGACATCAACGTCGTAGCCACCACGCGGGACTATCCCCGAGTCATGGAGCACGAACCCATCGAGGGCCGATTCCTGACGGCGGTGGATGAGGCCAACGCGTCGGCGGTATGCGTGCTCGGCTCCGACGCCGCTCGCAAGCTCTTCCCCCTATCTTCGGCGGTGAATGAAGTGGTCAAGATCGGCGGCACGCATTTCACGGTGATCGGGATCATGCCGCGAAAGGGGCAGACGGGCAGTGGCGGGATTCTGTCGAACCCGGATAATACCGCGTATATCCCGTTCGCCACGTCGTTCGCCCGTTTCGGCAAGTTGCAGATCCGGGGCGGCGAGGGGGTCAGCGAGGCGACCGAGCTGGAAGTAAACCGGGCCGTCCTGCGCGTGAAAAGGGGTAAGCCTCTGAGCCCGATTGCCCAGGCGGCCCACAACCTCATGGTCAAGCGGCACAAGCAGGACGACGTCGCGGTCACCATCCCGTTCGCCCTGCTCAACGAACACAAGAAGGCGGAGCGGATCTTCCGATGGGTGATGGGTTCGCTGGCGGCCATCTCGCTGCTGGTGGGCGGCATCGGAATCATGAACATCATGCTGGCCAACATGGCCGAGCGGCGCCAGGAAATAGGACTCCGCCGGGCCTTGGGCGCCACACGGTCGGATATCGTCCTGCTGTTCATGGGGGAGAGCGCCCTGCTGTGCTTGTTGGGCGGAGCTTTCGGCGTGGCCATGGGTGCCTTCCTGGCGGTCGCGGTCGGCTCGCTGGCCCAATGGACGGTCGTATTTCAACCGCTGTCATTCCCGCTGGGGATTGTGGTTTCCATGCTGACGGGATTGATTTTCGGCACGGTGCCGGCGGTCCACGCGGCTCGCCTGGACCCGGTGCTGGCGCTACGGGTCGAATGATTCCCGTGGCCGTCGGAATGGTCGATAAGGAGTCTGAAATGGGCGACCCAAATTCGCATCCAGCCGCGAACTTTAGTTCGCGCGGTGCACCGGCGACCGAAGCCACCCGCGTATCGGGGGTGTTGTTATCGTTGGCTTTGCTAATGGCCTACGTTGGCTCGAACGATGCAGCGGCTCAGAACGCGCCCGGAGCAAATGAGGCATCGCCCTCACCACTGGTGGACAAGCCACCAGTGGCACCCGAGCAACAGAAGACGCCCGTCAAGAAGGACGTCCATCATCTTGCCCCCACGCTTGGAACCGAAGAATTGCTCGCCAAGGCTGTGCAAGCGCGGAAGGCTGGGCTCGACTTCCTGGTAAGGACGCAGAACAAGGATGGTTCGTGGGGTTCGCATGATCCGGTCATTGCCAATCTCAAAGACTTCGGATTCAGCACCTCCAATCCCGGCAGCAACGACGCTGTTCGCTTGGCCTGCACCGCAATCTGTGCCCAGGCCCTGATGGAAACACCCAACCGAACGCCGCCGCAGCAGGCCGCCCTGAACAAAGCACAGGAAGCGCTCCTCGATACCGCCAAGTTCGCCTACCACAAGAATGAGAACTTCAACATCTGGGGCTATTGCTACAAGCTCGATTTCCTGACCCGCTGGCTGGCCCGCGACGACAGCAAACCGTTCCGGGAGCGAATTCGCGCTGCGGCCATGGTCTGCATCAACGGCGCTATTCGATATCAACAGCATGAAGGTGGATGGGGGTACTACGCATCTCCGAACAACGATTTCGACTCCATGTCGTTCACTACCGCGAACTTCATCATCGGGTTGCAGCGAGCCAAGGAGCTGGGGCTGCCGGTCAAGGACGGCCTGATCGAGGACGCAACCGAGATATTGAGTCAGATGCGCGTGCCCGACGGTAGCTTCGTCTACTCGTCGGGCCACCGCCGTCGGCCCACGAGCATGCTGGCCAAACTCGGTTCGGGGTCTCGCACGGTGGTGGCCGCCCTGGGCCTTCATGCCGTGGGGCGACTGGATCAGAAGGACATCAAGACCAGCCTGGACGTGTTCCAGGAAGGGGAGAACTACCTGGAAGACGGTCGCAAGCTGATCACACCCCACACCGCGGCCCACCAGATTTCGGGCTACTTCTTCTTCTATGGGTACAACTATGCGACCGAGTTGGCCACGCTGTTGGGCGAGGACTATCCGGTGAAGCGTTGGGACCGCCTGGCCTGGACGATGATTCGGACCCAGGAGGACGACGGCCGGTGGTGGGATACACCGATGGCGAACTACGGCGACAAGTATGCCACCGGTTTCGCCCTACTGTCGCTGCAACGGTACTTGGACGCGGTGGGCAAGGTCGATCAGTAGGGCGCCAGCCGGCGATCTCAGTTGCTGCGAAACCGCGCGAACTGAAGTTCACGGCTCGCTATGAACCGGGCGTACCCGGAGGATCTACGCATGAACGTCAAGACGATCGCAGGGGTGGTGATTCTGCTGGCCGTGGTCGGTGGGGCCATCGTGTGGAAGACGCGAGGAACACCCGCGACAACGCAGGCGTTGGTGACCGACTACATCGACTCGCAGGTGACCGAGTTTCATAACCTCGGGTGGCTCGGTGCGACCGGTCACCCCACTACCGTAACGATCCGGCTCGAGGATCCGGATAATCCGCGCAGTTCACTCAACCCTGGCGGCATCGTCCTGCGCGAGATAGGTGAGTGGTCCCCGCTCGGGGACGCCGGATGTCGGCCGGGCGACGTCCTGGTCAAGGTGGGCGAATCCTACCTCCCCAACAAGGAAGATCCGACGCTCGATCTGATCGGACTCGTCGAAGGCGAAATCTCAGCCGGCAAGCAGGAAATCGCCATCGTGCGTCTCCGTGACGGAAAGGTGGACGAATTCTCCATCCCAGTGACCATGCCTGCACTCGAGGCTGGATACCCCCTGGATATCCAACGATTCAAAACCGCCGGTCGGCAGGGGCTAGCGTTTTTGTCGAACGCCCAGCGCGACGACGGTTCATTCGACACGGATAGCAATAGTGCGACATCCCGGCTTGCGGTGACGTCGCTGGCCGGCCTGGCGTTTCTGGCGTCCGGCAGCACACGAAGCGACGGCGATTTCGCAGCCAACATTGACCTGTGTTTCGAGTTCGTAGAGGCCAACGCGGCCGCCCCCTTGGAAGACGATTCTGCCGGTGAGCAGACGTCGGTGTTCGCCGTCTCCTACGCTCTGATGTTCCTCGCCGAGTTATCGAACACACAGCGGATGAACATGGAAGTCATGCAAGCCCTAGGCCAATGCATGGGCCGACTACTCTCCCTGCAACACGAAGACGGCGGCTGGGGGCTGGGCGACGATCCGGATTCGCTGGGCTACAGCGACCTGACCTTGGCCACCAACCAGGCGCTGATGGCCATCGGCATGGCGGAACGGGCCAACGTCTCAGGGCCCAACGAACCGATCGAGAAAGCCTGCGCGTTCATCAAGGCGCGGACCGGAGATGGCCGGGTGGTGACCGCCAACGTGGCCGGATTCGACCGCCGCAGCGAAGCCGGCCGCAGCGCCGGGGCCGCCGCCGCCCTCAAGAGCATCGGTTGCAGCCGGTACGATTCGTTCCTCACCCAGCTCGTTGATTACAACGCCCGGCTGGGCAAGGAGATCGCCACCGGTCGGTCGGCGGTCCCCCTGCACATCCTGAACACCGCGATTCTTCGCCGCCAGATCGGTGGTGGTTCCTGGGGGCGGTTCTTCGAGGAGTTCCGTATTCTCCTGGTAGGCCTGCAACGTTACGACGGATCCTTCGCCTCGATCGTCAACCCCGGGCGGCTCGCCCAGGGCAAGCTTGAATTCGAGAGACAGTGGGCCGGCGATGCGTGGCGCACAGCGGGCTACTCCCTGGCCCTACTGTTGCAGGAAGAGCACGTCCCCCTGCTGTTGTGTAAGAGCGACGGATTGGCATCGCACAAGACGCGCGACAGTGACGGCCACACCACCAGTGGGGAAGCACCGCCCACCATGACCGCCGGCGGAATGCAGATGCCGCACGGAGCGATGAGCTTCAGCTTGGACAACCCCGAGGAACTCCGCGAGATGCTCGAGAAGATGGGCATGGATTCCGATCAGATCGATGCCATGCTCAGTGGAGAAGGCTTTAGCGGGGAAGGGATGAGCGGAAGCGTCCAGATCATGACGATAGACGTCCCGCCACCCGATTCGGCGGAAGCCGGGGACGAGGACGACGAAGACGAGTCACCGCCAGCCCAAAAAGACGAGGGTGCTGGTGGCGACGGCGACGGACGTCGGGGCGTCGTCATTGCGGCGACCGACAGTTCCTACTCGCCCTCTTCGCCGATGACGTTGCGATACCAGATCAGGGCGTCGTCGCTCAGGCCGCTTTGCGTCTGACGGTCCAACGTTGCGATGAAGTCGGCCTGACCGTCACCGTCGAGATCGACGATCAGCACGTCGTTCACGATGGCCAGGGCATCGCCGTCGCTGGTGGTGCCGGAGTCGTCGCGCACGATCACGTTCGCGGTCCACGGATCGAACGGCTGGACCACCTTCTCACCATCGCTCTGGGTCACGACCGGCGGAGCGTACCAGGATACGCCGGATCCGGTGCCGATGACGGCTTCGACCTGGCCGTCGCCGGTCAGGTCGCCGATGGCGGTGGCCACCGGCTCGGCTGCGTTGAACTCGAACATGGTGAACACCTGCCAGGGGAAGTTGAAACGGTCGGGCAGCGGATCGGGCGGCGGGAAGATCGGCTGTACTACATCTTCGGTCGGACGGCGGAACCACTGCACCACCGAGCCGAGGCTCGAGCGCACCAGGATATCCTCGAAACCGTCGCCATCGACATCTCCGAGCGAAAGTGTGTCCGCCCCGGTGTCCACTTGGCCGATCGGTCGCTCCTGCCAGGCGAAGAACCCGTCGAGAATCAGATCGCGACCGGGAAGGCCGTCCCCGGCATCGGTCGGTTCCCGCGGGTTGCGTGACCAGGAGACGTTGCCGCTGACCGAATCGGGGTAGGTGTAGACGATGTCCAGGTCACCGTCGTCTTCGACATCGAGCAGAACGCAGTCCTTGACCACCGACAGATTGAACGTCACCCATACCGGCGTCCACTGCCGCACCAACACCTCGACGAAATCGGTTTCCTGCAACCCACCCTGGTCGGTGGCCACCAGGCGGAAACGGAGCGTCTCGGGTGTGCTCGGGGCGTCAAACGTCGGCATCGAGATGGTGGGATCGCTCAACACCACCGTGGGACCGAAGGTCTGAGTCCACTCCAGGGTCAACGCCCCCGTCTCGCCCAAGGCCAAGCCGGAATCGACGCTTCCCTCGCCCGTCAGGGTGACCACTTCCGCGGTAGCGGGATCCGCTTCCGGAGGTGCGTTGCGCAATGGAATCACTACCTGATCCACCCCGGCAATGACAAACGGCGGCAGGTTGTCAGCCAATCCGAAGAACAGGGTCACAATGTCGAAGTCGCTGACCGTCGGGTTGGTAAACGACCGTACCGTCAAACGAAACTGCAGGACCGCATCGACCGTCGGGCCGAAAAACTCGGGAGTCGCCGTCGTGGCGAAATCGAGGTTGATGGCCTCCCCGAAGATCTGTTCCCACTCATACCACAGCCCGTTGCCGTCGGACGCGAAGCTCGACGTGCCGTCCAGAACGACTAGTGGTGGAATCCCACTGGGATCGGCGGGGATTCCCACGTTCAAATCCACTCCGGCATCGGCTACGACGGTCAGCGGCGGATCACCCGGATTACGCGCAAAGTCGTCCCCCGGATTGGCAAAGAGTTCGATCCGGTTCAACGGCGGCTGCTCACCTTCGGCTGCGCACTCCGCCGGGTTGAACGCGACGACGATGTCGGGTCCGTTGATGCCATCGACATCCCCGACGGCCAGCGCCGTGTAGCCGTTGCTCTCCGGACGAAGTTGGGCTGATTCTGCGGGCACATCCCGTCGCCCGTTCTCGAGAGATCGGCCCAGTTCGACCTGCAGCCAGGTGTCGCCGTTGGTGATCTGACTGGCATCGCCGGGGTTGAAATAGATGATGAGCTCACCCTCGTCGGCATCGAGGGCTACGGGCTCGTCCGCACCCGTCAGATCCACGCAGAACGTGCCGAACCCGGTGTGCTTGACCAGGGCGACGATGTCCAGCCAGCCGTCCCGATCCATGTCGGCCAATTCGATCCCCGCCAGCACGGCCACCGGCGTCGTGCCCCCGATCGTAGCTGCCAGGAAGCGGATCACCTCGTCGCCGTCTTCGTTGATCTCGCGGCGTTGCAGATGGATCTGGACGGGTTGCGACTGGTTCCAGCCGGTGGCCAAGTCCAATAATCCATCCCGGTCGATGTCCCCAGCCACCACGAACTTCGGACCGGCGGTGTCTTCCGACGCAGGATCGACCTGAATGGCTCGGAAGAAGCTCTCGGTGGCAACTCCCACATCGGGGTCCAGAGCACCGGCTCGGACCAGGTCGGCGCCGAGCACGTCGTGGCTGCCGGGTGGGAAGAACCCGCTCTCGTCGATCAGACCCGTCTGGATCGTGGCGGCGACTCCACCACCGCTACTCGAGGAGGATGTACTCGGTCGATCGTAGAGCGAGTTGCAAGCGGCGATGATCGTTAGCACTGCTGCCGACAAGGCCACGATACGAATCGTTCGTCCAAAAGCGTGCATGGCTGCCCTTCTCCTTGGTCCACGAACGGCGCACCCGGGATGGCGGGCGGCCTGTAGTGCCGATTGAGGGTTGAGGTAATGGAGTCAACTACATTATCGACGCGCTATCGACGGGACTTGCGAGGGGCACGAAGGACATACACTCCGTAGGTCCGATAGTCGGTGGCCCACCAGTATACGCCCCCCGGCGCTGGAGTATGATTCTTGGGCTCGAAGAAACCGCCACGGACGGCGGATCGGTGGCAGACCGTGTACCACCACTTTGCGAAATGGCGGGGTGAAGGCGTCTTTGCCGAGATCATCGAGGTCTTGCAGATCACGCTGGATCCACGAGGCCTAAGCGAAGCGGTTTGCCATGATGGTCGGGTCAAGTTCGATCGACCGACGTCAGTCCCGGCGAATGGAGTGCGTTCCATCGCCGTCGCCGGACGAAGCGGTTCACATCAGATCATTACGGGGCTTCTGCGCTGGCCTCGTCGTCCCCGCCTTCTAGTTCTAGGAGCAGCGCTCGCGCTTTGGCATGGTCGGGTTGGGTTTGCAGAATGGTTTCCAGCTCGGTGACGGCCTCGGCCTGCCTGCCGATGCGGGCGAGGAGCTGGGCTCGGGCGTATCGTAGTGACGGGGGTGTATCGCCGCCGACTTTGCTGATGCCGACGTTGATGTGGGCCAGCGCCTGGTGATACGCCAACTGGTGGGCTAGCGTGGCTCGATCCAAACTCAGTTCTGCGGCCCGGACGTACTCGTCAGGTTGATTGGGATCGGCGACGAGCTGTTGGATGATGATGGACAGCAGTACGTCGATCCGCTCATCCAGCTCAACCAGCAGATTCGCGTTGCTAGGGGATGCCTGCACGAGGGCACGCGTTCGGGTGACGACTTTGACCGCCTCGCGCCGGGCCTCCTTGATGCGTTCGCCCTGCAGCAGCGACGTGACCAGATGGCTACGGATGGCGGGATCGTTGCTCAAGTCGGCGTTGACCGCGTCGGCAGCGGCTTGGGCCGCTTTGTCGTTCCGCCCTAGTGCCGAGTAGGACGAGGCTAGGCCGACATAGATCGACGGTTCGCTGGGATTGAGTCGAGCGGCCTCGAGGTAGCGAGCCACCGCCAGCGTGGGGAACTTCCCCAGACGGTACAAATCCGCCAGCAGCTTGAGCGCTTTCCAATCGTTCTGCCCGCGGGGGGATTGAATCCACTTCTGGATCAACTGCGTTGCCTCGGTGGGGCGCCCGGCGAGAATCAGCACTCGAGCGCGGAGGTAGCCTCCCCGCACGTTGGCTGGATCCCGTGCCAGGATGGAGTTAACCAGTCGATCGCCCTCGCGGAGCGCTTCGTAAGAGTCCTCACCGCGACGTTCGGCTCGGTCAATGGCGTCGGTTGCCTTGGCCAGAATCTCGTCGAGCGTTAAACTGTCAAGCGCGCCGGGCTCGGCGGTATCCGAACCGCCGATGTCGGCGTTGCCCGTTTGTGCATTGGCCTGCCCGCACAGCGCCAGGCTGATCAGCAAGACGGTCCACCACGTTGGCCATTTCATCGCCGTTGCTCCGATTGCGTGTCCGTGTTGTCCATCCGCCGCGTCTCGCCGTCGTGGTCACTCAGACTCACACGGTTGGACGGCAGGCTTGGAAGCACCTGGCACGCGGGCACACTATAGGGTCGCGATGCGAGGCGGGTCAACGTGCCTGGAATCGTTGGGCCCCTAGCCTTGCACATTGATGGACTCGATGACCAGCGTTTCCGAATCGGCTGCTTGGCCGGCCGGACGTGTGTGGGGTGGGTCGGGTTCACCGGCCCGGGCGGCGGATACTTTTGCAATCAGCAGTTCCCAGGTCTTGCGGTGGATGCGCAGTACTCGTAGGGCGTCGTCGATCCGCTCGATGTCCTTGTGCATGGACGCCTGCACGAATGACCGGTAGAGGAAGTTGAAGATTCCCCTCATGCGATCGCAGAGCTCGGGCTGCACCTCCGAGCGCAGGCCGGCTTGCATCTCCATGATGATTGCCTGGGCCCGTGAGAGCTTCTCGTAGGATGCTTCGTAGTCCTTCTCGGCCAGCGCATCCTTGGCTTGCAGCCCGAACCGGATCGCCCCGTCGATCAGCATCATGTGCAGTTGCTCGGGCGAAGCAGTCAGGACCGCGTTGCGTAGGTATTGTGTTGGGTCCGAAGGGTTCATATCAGCATTGGGTTCGGCGTTGGCCCGCCGATGTCCGGGGCTGCCACAGTCGGCAGACTCCTCTGATGGTCCTATCGACCATCTCGGCGCTTCGATCGGCCTTCGGATGGCGGTGAGCGCAAGATCTGCGCCTGCAGGTCTTGGAATCAGGCGTTGCGGTGCGGATCGATGCTTGAATCGCCACCGAGACACCCCACAAGCCCATGGATCGCAATCCATGGGTCCGCCGCGCCGTCTAGTTGGTCATTCAGTCGTCAACAAGTCGGGCGGGTTCCGGGCGGCGGGGTGATGCGATCTCGGTCGTTCATATAGGGTCGCAGGGCGATGGGAATGGTGATACTGCCGTCGGCGTTTTGGTGAATCTCCAGCAGCGGAATCAGGATTCGGGGGGAGGCGATCACCGTATTGTTCAGCGTGTGGCAGAATCGTACCTTGCGGGCTGAATCCCGGTATCGGAGCTTCAAGCGGCGGGCCTGGAAGTCATAGAAACGTGAGGCGCTGTGCGTTTCGCCATAGGAGTTGCGCGAGGGCATCCAGGTTTCGATGTCGAACTTCTGTACCTGAGCGACGCCGAGATCACCAGTGCAGACGTTCACCACGCGGTAAGGCAGCTCCAACGCTTTCAAGACATCCTCGGAGTTGGCCAGGATCTCGTCGTGAAAACGCTTGCTCGTTTCCACGTCGTTCTTACATACGATAACCTGCTCAACCTTCTCGAAGATATGTATTCGGTATAGACCGGTGGTATCCTTGCCCGTGGCGCCGGCCTCGCGTCGGAAACAGAGGCTGGTGGCGACCATCTTCTTGGGCAGGTCGGCTTCTGTAAAGACTTCACCCTGGTAGTAGGCGGTCAGGGGTACTTCCGCCGTGCCGACCAGCACCTTTTCGTCGCGTTCGATCAGGTAAGCTTGATCGCGGCCGACGGGGAAGTAGCCGGTGCCTTCCATGACCTGCTCGCGGACCATGACCGGCACGGTCATGGGGACGAAGCCCCGCTCGACCATCAGATCCTGAGCCAAGCGTAGTACGGCCTGATGGAGCAGAGTACCGTCGCCCTTGAGCACGTAGTTCCTCGTACCGCCCAGCCGAACGCCGCGCTCGATGTCGATGATGCCCAGCGATTCGCCGAGAGCGACGTGATCTTTGGGGTCGAAGGAGAACTTGGGGACGTCGCCGACGCGGCGCAATTCGACGTTGTCGGTGTCGTCTCGGCCTATGGGGACATCGGGATCGGGGGCTTGCGGCACGGTGAGCATCAGGGCGTCGAACTCTTCCACCACGGTGCGCGACTCTTCTTCGAGCCCTTTGATCTGCGACTTGATCCCGGCGAGCTCGGATTGCGTCTGCTGGGCCTGGGCGGCGATCTGGTCGGCGGTCATGCCGCGTTCGAGCGCCTCGGTATACCACTTGGACTTGGGATTGCGGTACAGGGCCATTTGCGGACCCAATTCGTTGCTTTGAGCGCGGAGCGAATCGAGCTCGTGCTGAATCGAGCGACGGCGCTGGTCGACCCGGCAGAGGTGGTCGATGTCGCAATCGACTTTCTTGTGGATGGCCGCCTGTTTGAGTTCCTCGGCGTGCTCGCGGATGAATTTGATGTCCAGCATGGCGGAGGCTCTTGTTGCGGAATCATGCAGCCGTGTCAAGGGCGCAAGACAGGCGTCGAGGGTAGTGGTGGCGTGTTCCACCCATCCTAGTGCTTCGACACCGCTCAAACGATGGGTTCTGCTGGGTGCGATGGGCAAACTTGTTTGCCCGTGAATTCGGGAGCAACCGCACACGGGCAAACCAGCTTGCCCATGGCACCCATCGAGTCACGAGTGTCGGAGTACTGGCCGCTGGGCGGAGGTTCGGTTATCATCCGTCGCCGGACCCGGAAGGACACGCTCGCTGAGCATAGGACGTCATGCAGTCGGCTGAAGACTACTACAAATACTGCCCCGGTGAAGAGCAACTGCTGATTTCGGATGCGGTGTGCTTTGGTCGCCGGCGCAAAGGCTTTGCGAAGTGCCCGGGGTGCCGGTTCAATGACGATGAGAAGGCGGGCCGGGCAGGTCCGACGGCTACGCAACCGGAATCTCGGGCCGCGGCGGACCAGCGGTCGGACTCGATCAAGAAGCTTTTCAAGGCGTATGACGTTCGGGGGATCCATCCTGATCCACTGGACGAGGAGGCGGCCTGGCGTATCGGCCACGCGGCGGGGTCGTTCCTGCGAGCGGCGTTGTCGGGTATGGATCGGGCTGATCCGGCAGCCTGTTCGGTGGTGGTCGGTCGCGACATGCGCAAGAGCAGCCCCTCGCTGGGCGCCTCGCTGATCGAGGGCATTCGGTCCACCGGGGCCGGGGTGATCGACATCGGCATGATCGACACGTCGCAGATCTACTTTGCGATCAACCATCTCGGCGCTGCGGGTGGTGTCCAGACCACGGCCAGCCACAATCCGGCCGAGTACAACGGGTTCAAGATCTCGGGGCGCGGGGCGGTGCCCATCGGGTCCGACACCGGCCTGCACGACATTTCGCGGATCGCTCAGAACATGGTGCCCCATGACACCGGCATGCAGGGCGAGCTTCGCCAGTTGGACTTGACCGACCAGTACAAAGCGTTTGTGCGACGTTTTCTGCACACTCCGCGGCCGATGAAGATGGTCGTCGATGCCTCCAACGGGATGGCCGGCAAGTGGATGCCGATACTTTTTGGGGACGTAGCGGAGCTGGATCTGATTTGCCTCAACATGGAGCACGACGGCGAGTTTGTGCATGATCCCAATCCGTTGGTGGATGCCAACCTGGCCCAGCTTCAAGACGAGGTGCTGCGAACCGGTGCTGACCTGGGGGTGTGTTTCGACGGCGATGCCGATCGGTGCATGTTCGTCGATGAACATGCTCAGATCGTACGTTGTGACATTCTGACCGCGTTGCTGGCCAAGGAGTTTCTACGAGTACATCCCGGTTCAGCGATCGTGTTCGATCTTCGTTCCAGCCGGGCGGTGGCTGAGGAAATCACCCGGGCCGGCGGCGTGCCCCATCGCGAACGTGTCGGACACGTCTTCATGAAGAAGGCCATGGCGGAATCCAAGGCGATCTTCGGTGGAGAGCTGAGCGGACACTTTTACTTTCGAGACAACTTCAACTGCGACTCGGGGATGTTGGCCCTGGCCCAGACGCTGAACATGCTCACCCGAACGGCGGCCTCGCTGAGCGATCTGGTCAAGCCGCTGCTACGATACGCCGGCAGCGGCGAACGGAACTTCGAGAACCCCCACGCCGACGTCACGTTGGGCGAGCTGAGCGAAATCTACCCCGATGCCCGAATCGACTACCTGGACGGCGTGACCCTGCAATTCGACGACTGGTGGTTCAACGTGCGCAAGTCCAACACCGAGCCGCTGCTGCGCCTGAACATCGAAGCCGTCCGCCGCGACTTACTCGACGCCAAGCTGGCCGAGATCACACCGCTGTTAGGCAAGCCGGTCAACTACTAAGCGCTCTCGGCCAACGCCGCAGTTCGCACGGGGGTCCCATCATCACCCGCACGTCATCTCGGACCACGGCCTTGCTTACGGGACGGGGCAAAATGGGACCTGCGGCCGCGTCCGACTCTAAATGTGATCCTGAGCGTCCAACGGCGCGAGTATCGGAATTACGCTCCGATGGCGTAAACACTTCGTTGTTCTCATCACTTGCCCGGCAAGGTTCGATCTTTCGCTTGTGTCGCCGAAGGCCAGGCGCCTCCGAAGCGACGGTGGGACGAGTGAAACGGAGATCGACATGGACGAAAAGTTTATTCGGCGCATCGAGGACAGCTTCAGTCTACTGGCGCCGCGCGGGGAGGAGTTGGTGGACCGGTTCTACGCCAACCTGTTCGCCAGGAATCCCGAACTTCGGCCGCTGTTTCCGCCGGATATGAAGAACCAGAAGGGCAAGCTGCTGGCCTCGCTGGTGCTGGTGGTCAAGAATCTGCGCAAGCCCGAGACGCTTCGATCGGCGCTGCTCGACCTCGGGGCGCGGCACGAGGAGATCGGCACGCGGCACGAGCACTATCCCGTGGTGCGCGACACGCTGCTGGATGTTATGGGCCAGATAGCCGGCGACGACTGGAGCAACCAGCTCAACAGCGACTGGGCCGCGGCCCTCGATTTTGTGGGCTCGGTCATGATCGAGGGGCAGAAGGCCGCCGCGATCAGCCCGTCGGCCAACTGAACGAAATTCGTTGCCCGTGCGCGCGGAGGGGAGCACGTTGACAGTGCCGGCCGGGGTGTAACTCTCACATCACCCCCGGCCGGCGCTTTGTGCTCGCGCGCTCGAAGGCCGGCTGACGACCGGCACTCTCGCGGCGGCACGTCGCCGATCACCGTGCTGCGTCGGTCAAGTCCGAACCATGCC
>JADFPW010000028.1 GCA_022562105.1 Planctomycetota bacterium | reverse complement strand
AACGCAACTCGTGAAGAAAACTTGCCGAACGCTTCGCCGCCAGCGCCTGCTGTCCCGAAGAGTAGATCCGGTCCCCCGACAGGCAATCCAAAATCCCCTCGGACCCTTGACCCCTTAGCCCCTTCTCCCTCACTCACACGTTCCGAAGCGGGCGAGGACGTAGCCGACGTCGAGCGGGTCGACCAGGCCGTCGCCGTTCATGTCGGCGATGTCACAGTCGGGATCGCCGGTGCCCACGTCGCAGCCGAAACGGGCCAGCACGAAGCCGGTATCCAGGGGATCGACCAGGCTGTCGCCGTTTGCATCGCCATCGCACGGGGGCGGTGGAACGAAGACCTCATAGGCGGGGACGTCGCCGCCGTTGCCGAACACGTTGGCGTGTACGGATTTGCTGCCCGACAGGGCTATGTGCCCGTCCGAACTCATATCCATGGCGAAGACCGACCCCGGAGTGTCGATGGAGCCGATCATCTCCGCATCACGATCAAAGAACATGACCTCCGGATGTTCGTTGGCAATCAGACCCCAGGTGGACACGCCGAAGACGGTGCCGTCGTCGTTGACCGCAGCTCCGGTCAGCACATCCTGATATCCTCCGATCCCCTGGGTGATGGTGCGGGCCAACTCGGCGCCGGCCTCGACGTCGATGATGCGATAGGTCAACGTGGCGTAGTCGAGGTAATTGTAGCTGGCAGCGATGGCGTAGTGGCCGTCCGAGGAGAACGCGATGGCGTTGCCGTACCATTGTGTGGATTCGGATTCCGAGTAGACCTGTTCAAATACTCCGTCGATTTCACGGTAGAGGAGCAGGTTGAAACCGCCGACGCCGAATGTGGATCCATCAGCGGACATCCGATGGGTTCCACCGGTTCCACTGGCCGTGGCTGAGGCTATCTCCACGCCGGTGGGCACGTCGATCAGGCGAGCAGTTGCCCCGGCGGTCAGCATGGCCCGGGAACCGTCCATGCTAAGATATACCGCTGAGACGGTGAAATCGTAGTCGTAGACCGCCGCTTCGCTGCCGTCGAGTTGATTGAAGACGACGAGTCGCGACACCAACGCGCCAAAGTCGCTGGCGACGGCGACGGCAGTCGATCCGTCACGGGAGACATCGATGGTCCTGGATCCGGCGCTGGTGTACGGGGAGTCGAACGTATAGGTCCAGAGGGCAGCGGGAGAGGTCGAATCAAACGCCTGCACCTGGATAGTGGATGGATCGCCGACGGAGGTGACGGCGAGGGCGAAGTCAGACTGCTCCGAAGCGGCGACTCCGACGAACGGCGGATTGAACTCTTCGTAACTGGCCTCCCAGGCGGGAGTGCCGTCACCGAATGTATCGAACGTCAGCAGGCGTTCGACGTTCAACTCCACACCTGCCCAGGAGGTGTCCACCGCGCCCACGCTCACGGAAGCAGGAATGCTGGTCGCATGGGTGTATACCCACAGGTCGCCATTGCGAGGTGCACCCAGGGATTGCGATCCCTGGGCGTGTGCGGACGCTTCCGAACCATCGGCAGCGACTTGTCCGATCCGCTGACCCGTTTCGTCCACCACGACGAACTGCGCTGTCGCGTCGCCGGCATTTGCACGCATGCCCGCCCCGAGCAAGAGTCCTACCGCCGCTGTCGTTCGTACCACCCGGTTATGCATGATTTTGTCCTCCTCTAGTGCCAATTCAGAACGACTCTTTGGTGATCTTGCGATCTCGTGATTTGGCGATCGGGCGCTTGAAGCCAGGTCAGCAAATCACGAGATCACCAGATCACCAAATCACGAGATCCCGCTTGTCCGGCCAGTATACCGAAAACCGCACTGCCATTGTGGGTCCGATCACGTGTCGGGGCTAGCGACAACCTGGTCCGCGGTCGATGAGCAAGAAAACCTGGGTTGGCGACAGTTTCAGGCGAATTCTGGGTCATGACCGCCCTGCCAGGATCGAACACCACGTGAGATTCAGTCGCTCGGGAGGCGGCTGAGGCTCTCGTCGCTGCCCACGAGGATGAGCCTGTCGTTCGGCAGAATGACGCTGTCGGGCTTGGGGACGGTGACCATGGGGGTCGCCACCGCAGGGGCATCAGTCGCGGTTTCGACGGTCACTTCCCGGCGGATGGCGACCAGGTTGACGCCGTACTTCTGCCTCAGCTCCAGCCCGGCCAACGATTGGTTATGAAACGCCTTGGGGGCCGGGATCGTGACCATGCTGTACCCCTCAGCCAACTCCACGTACTGTTCGAGCCGCGGCATCATCAGCCGATGGGTCCACCGACGGGCGGACTCGCGCTCCGGATTGACAATAGAGGTGGCTCCGATTCGTCGGAGGATTTCGGCTTGGGTATCGGACTCGGCTCGGGCGATGATCCGTCCGACGCCGATGGACTGCAGGGTCGCCACCGTTAATACCGCGGCCTCAAAGTCGTCGCCAATACTGACGATGGCCGCGTGACAGTCCGCAACCCCCTGAGCCTGGAGGGCTTGCTCGTCGGTACTATCCAGACGCACCGCCAGCGTCACCTTGTCGCGAATCGCCTCGACCAGCCGGGTCTGGCGATCGAGGGCGATGACCTCGGCCCCCTCGGCCGCGAGCGTGCATGCCAACTCGGCCCCGAACCGCCCCAAGCCAATGACTGCGAATCGTTCCATGGATCCTCGCTAGTATTCTGTGACTCGTCCACTGATAGGTGCCACTGGTGGCTTGTCCACCAGTGTCTGAGCGCCCACGCATCCGGCACTGGTGGACAAGCCACCAGTGGCACCCGCTTTCCAGCCTCTATCTCTGACCGCGTTTCTAGCCGATGATGACCTGCTCCTGTGGATACTGGTAGCGACGCGCCGACGGATTTCCAGCCAAGGCGATCAGGAGGCTCAGCGGCCCCAGGCGCCCGGCAAACATGGCCGATATGATGATGACCCGACCGGGGATCGTCAATTCCGAGGTCAGGCCGGTGGATAATCCGACGGTTGCGCATGCCGATACCGCCTCGAACCACACCTCCTGCAACGATGCGTCGCGCTCGGTGAGCAATAGCGCCAGGGTCACGGCTGAAACGACGGTGCCCATCACCATGATGAGCACGCCGGCGCGTCGAACGAGCAGGTCGGGAATCAATCGGCCGCAGGATTCCACGTGGCGGCGTCCTCGCAAGGTGCTGTAGACGCCGAGCAGCAGCACGGCCACAGCGGTGATCTTGACGCCTCCGGCCGTCGACGCGGGTGCCCCTCCGACGAACATGAGCAAGGACATCAGAAAGTGAGTCGCCGGTGATACGGAATCCGTGTCGAGGGGTACGGTATTGAACCCCGCCGTCCGACAGGTGACGGATTGAAACAGGGCGGCTGCCGCACGGTCCACCACTCGGAGATCGGTGAGTACGAGATCATGAACTACGTAGCCGGACTGCAGGTCCACAGTGTTTACCGGTGCGGATCGGGCGCCGGGCGACTCGAACAGGAATAGGAGCACGGCCGGCACGATGATCAATGCAGTCGTCGCGACCCCCACGAGTTTGGTATGCAGGGAAAAAGGATAACGAGGAGTGGGATGGCGCATGTCGCGTGGTTTCCCCCAGCGGGCGGCCGCCAATGTCAGACGATGGCGGCCCCAGCCGTAGAGTTCATACAGAACCGGAAACCCCAGGCCGCCGATCACGATGAGCGGCATGATCCCGGTATAAACCTGCCACATCCCGCGCCACGGCTGCAAGCTCGCCGAATCCAAGGCGAAGCCGGCATTGCAGAATGCGCTGACCGAGTGGAACACACTGTAGAACAGTCGATCGGAGGTTGTTGCAATCTCTGTGGACCACATTCCGTAGAGCACGGCCGCCCCCAGCGATTCGCATACCACGGTCACCACGGCCATGAACAGCACCACGCGGCGCAGCTCGCCCACCACCAGAGGGGTCGCGGAATCCTGCAGGGCGAGCGATTCGCGGAGCGACAGTTGCCGTCGCATCAGCAGTCCGAAGATGCTGCCGAACACCATGATCCCCAGCCCGCCGAGCTGGATGAGCGCTAGGATCACCGCCTGGCCGAAACGGGTGTAGTCGCCGCCGGTATCGTGCACCACCAAACCGGTGACGCATGTCGCGCTAGTCGAAGTAAAGAGCGCCCCCAGCAGATGTTGGCCGACCTTATCGGAATGGGCAGCCCAGTAGTCGGGTGTGGTCGCACGCGGGAGGGCCAGCAGAAGGGCGCCGAGTAGAATCCCGCCGCCGAAGCTGAGCACCATGAGCCTGCCGGGTTTCAGCCGGCGCTGCGAATGAACCAGGCGATTCCCCGCGGTTCCCACACCGTACCGGATCGCAGCCAAGAGTTGGGCAGCGACGATGTAGAAGGCGGCGGCGGCGAGTAACGGCGGGTGCGTCGATTCATACGCGACCGACAACAGGACCACGCCAACCACGACGAGTAGCCAATCCACCGCAGACCGGCGGATTTGCTGAAGGCGTTCGTGGCTGGTGGCGAGCTGGTGAACCTGGCGGACCGCATAGAGGCCAACGGCAGCCAGTTGCACGAGATGCAGAATCGTGAGTCGGACGATCGGTTCATGGAATCCGAACTCCATCGCGAGGGCGATGGAGGCCAGAGCGGCTCCGAGCCCGGTAGCCAGGCTCAAGATCGCCCGCACACCGAAATGACGGCGGGGCAAGATGGGGGACAGTGGGGACACGACGGTAGGGATCATGCACCGGCGGAGCCGGATTAGGCAAGCCTCTTGATCTTGTGATTTGGTGGTTTCTTTGCAATCGCCAAATCACCCAATCACCAGATCACCAAATGACGCTAGCCCACGTCGATGAAGGTGATGGAATCTCGGAAACGCCTCAGCAATTCGTTTCGTAGCGGGGCGTGCTCACGTCGGGTCAGACGCGGATCCCGGCGAACGATCTCAGCGGCGTCGTCACGGGCCTCGGCCAGGAGCCCGATGTCCGCAGCCAGGTCAGCGACTTTGAACTCGGGCAGACCGTGCTGGCGGGTACCCAGCAGCTCGCCCGGACCCCGTAGACGCAGATCCTCCTCGGCGATGCGAAATCCGTCGCGCGTGTCAGCGAGAACCTGCAATCGAGGCGCTACCGCGGCCGCGGCGCCGGTGAGGAGCAGACAGGTGGACGGCTTGCTACCCCGCCCGACGCGCCCGCGGAGTTGGTGAAGCTGACTGAGCCCGTAGCGTTCGGCGTGTTGCACCACCATGACGGTGGCGTTGGGTACATCGATGCCGACCTCGACGACGGTGGTGGCTACCAGTACCGCGATCTCGCCCTGCCTGAATCGTTCCATCACCGCCTCCTTCGCGCGCGGCTTCATCTGACCGTGGAGGAGTCCGACGGCGACGTCCTTGAATGTGCTCTTGGCCAAACGCTCTGCCTCTGCAACCGCTGCCTTGAGGGGTTCGGTCTCGGACTCCTCGACACGCGGGTAGACGATGTAGGCCTGTTCGCCGGCGGCGACTCGTTGGCGCACGAAACTCCACGCCTGGTCCTCGTGGTGAAGGATGCGCGTTTCGATGGTTGGGCGACCCGGTGGGAGTTCGTCGATGATCGACACATCGAGATCGCCGAAGAAGGTCATGGCCAACGTACGCGGGATGGGCGTGGCGGTGAGCACCAGGTAGTGGGGAAAGCTCCCCTTGAGCTTGACCTGGGACCGCTGAGCGACGCCGAAGCGATGTTGCTCATCCACGATCACCAGCCCCAGCGACTCGAAGGTCACGTCCTCCTCGAACAGGGCGTGCGTGCCGAGGAGCAGATCGATTCGGCCGGCGGCGGTCTCAGCCAACAGCGCCGCTCGTTTGGAAGACGACGTGCCCCCGGTCAGCAGGCCGATGCGTACGCGACTTCCCTCCAGATAGGCGGATACCTTCTGATGGTGCTGACGGGCCAGGATCTCGGTCGGAGCCATGAACAATACTTGGCGCCGATTGGCAATCGCCGCCAACGAGGCGTAGACCGCGACCGCGGTCTTGCCCGCCCCCACGTCGGCTTGCAGCATCCGATTCATGGGGCAGGTTCGAGCCAGGTCGGCGGTGATCTCGGAGATGCACCGATCCTGGGCGGCGGTCAGGGCGAACGGAAACCGCTTGCGAATGCGTTCGTCGATGCGAGGGGTGACCGCGATCGGCGTCGCGGTGGTCTGCGAAGCGAGGAAACGCCTCCGCAGTTGGACGGCTAGCAGCGGCAGGAGCAGCTCATCGAACGCCAGCCGTCGCCGGGCGATGGGTACATCCGCTTCGCACGTCGGGTGATGGTACCGATGCAGGGCGGTCCCGCGCGGTGCAAGGTTTCGTCGCTCGCGTAGCCAGCCGGGCAGGAACTCGGGAACCTGATCGATGACTTCCGGCAGCACTCGACGAACAATGGCGGCGATCTGGCGGCTGGGCAAACCGGCACAGGCTTTGTAGACCGGAAGAAACTCGTCGATGTCGCCTTCCAACGGATCGCTGGCGTCGTCGATCAATTGGAAACGGGGGTTAACGAACTCAGCCAGATCTCCGTGCTGTCCGACGCGCCCGGTCAGGCGGATGGTGGCCCCGGGGGCCAACTTATCGGCCAAGTAGGGGATGTTGAACCAGCGCACGCGGCACTTGCCGGTTCCGTCCTCGACGGTGGCGGACACCGAAGCGCGTCGCCGGCCGTGCGAACGTCGGACACGACCTATCCCGCCGATGATGGTCGCGGTCTCCCCCAGCTGCAGATGACCGATGGGCACCGATTGTGGCGCCAGGTCGTAGCGGAACGGCAGATGCTCGATCAGATCACCGACCGTTCGCACGCCGAGCTTCTCGAAGAGGGCGGATCGCACGGGTCCGACGCCGCGAACGAACTGGACCGGGGTGTCGAGATTTACCGCAGGCATAGGGTGGGTCGATCGGCAGCGCCGCGGGTCTCCCCACGCGACATACGGGAACACCCTTTCACCCGGGGATGGCGATCCCTGGGTGTGGACGTACTCCCAGTCAGCCATACCCCCCTACCGCTGCTCGCGGATCAGGGGATGATCAGGCGCTGGCCCACGCGCAGCATATTTGGATCGCGGAGCTCATGGCGATTGGCGGCGAGGATGTCCTTCCATCGCGCCTGGTCACTGTAATATTGACGAGCCAGCCGAAACAGCGTATCGCCCTTGGCGACCACGTGCACCGTTCCGGTGGTCAGATCGGCCGACTCTTCGATCGACCAATCGATCGGCTCGCTGGTGGTCGGGTCGTCCGCGGTGCTCGACTCCGTCGCGAACGCGGTGGGCGCGGTGGCCAACGGGGCGGAGTCGTACAAACTCACCGGCAGCACCGATGGCTCGGTCGCCTGGTCCACCATGGCGTAATCGTGGGCTGCCCGGTTGCAACCTACGCTGATCACACAACAAGTAGGGAAAACAAACAGGACTGCGCTCCGTCGCATGGGTCAGACTCCTTCCAAATTGGTGGGGACATGGTCGGCCGCTCCCACGGAAACCATGCCATGGGTTCTACCGAGATTCACAGTGAATCCCTAGCCGACCCCGCTCTTGCAAATGCACAGCGTACTCGTCAGACGAGTCTTGTCAAATGAACACGGGAGGATTATTCGACGGTGACGCTCTTGGCCAGGTTGCGCGGCTTGTCTACGTTGCAGCCGCGCAGGACGGCGGCGTGGTAGGCCAACAGTTGCAGCGGGATGACGGTCAGCAAGGGCTGCAACGGCTCGGGGACATCGGGGATGTAGAAGACGTGCTCGGCTAGGCGCTGGATGGTCTCATCTCCCTCGGTGGCGACGGCGATGACCCGCCCGCCGCGAGCCCGGACGGCTTCGATGTTGCCGATGATCTTTTCATACTGCTCGCCGCGGGGGGCAATCACCACCACCGGCATTTCCTCGGAAATCAGGGCGATGGGTCCGTGTTTCATCTCCGCCGCAGGCAGACCCTCGGCGTGGATGTAACTGATCTCCTTGAGCTTGAGGGCCCCCTCCAGGGCGACGGGGTAGTTGTACCCCCGGCCGAGGTATAGCCAGTTCTCATGGTTGCAGTAGGTCTGGGCGACTTGACGAGCATCGTCGTTGAGCTTGAGCACCTGGGCGATCTGCCCCGGGATCCGGGCCAAGGCTTCGAGAAACGTCTTGCAGGCGGCTTGCGAGAGATGCCTCCGTCGGCCTAGATAGGCGGCCATCATGGCCAGGACGGTCAATTGACCGGTGAACGCCTTCGTGCTGGCCACGCCGATCTCGGGTCCGGCATGTAAGTAGACACCGGCGTCCGTCTTTCGAGCGATGGATGAGCCGACCACGTTGACCACTCCCAGGCATAAGGCCCCGCGCTGCTGGGCCTCCTCGAGTGCTGCCAGCGTGTCGGCCGTCTCGCCGCTCTGGGAGATGGCGATCATCACCGTGCCGTCCTCGATCGGCGGATTGCGATATCGAAACTCGCTGGCGTACTCGGTTTCGGTGGGGATTCGGGCCAACTCCTCGAACAGATACTCGCCCACCAGCGCGGCATGCCAGGCCGTCCCGCATCCTGCCAGGATGATCCGATGGGCATGGGTCAACTCGCGGACGCTGTCGCGAATCCCGCCCAGGTGAACGTGTCCGCCCTTGAGATCGAGTCGCCCGCGGAGGCAGTTCTCCACCGACGTCGGCTGCTCGAAGATTTCCTTGGCCATGTAGTGCTCGTAGCCGGCCAGCTCGATCTGGCCCAGCGAGTATTCGACCTCCTCGGTCTGCTTGGTCACCGGCAGGGCTCCGAGCGTGGTGGTGCGAAATCCGTCGCGAGTCACCTTGGCGATTTCGCCGTCTTCCAGGTAGATGACCTGGGTGGTGTGTTCGACAATGGCGGAGTCGCTGGAAGCGACGATATACTCCCCCTTGCCCACGCCGATGAGCACCGGACTTCCCTTCCCGGCAGCAATGATTACGCCAGGCTCGTCGGAGCAAATCACGGCGATCCCATAGGTGCCCTGCACGTCGAGCAGTGACGTGCGGACCGCCTGCTCCAAATCGCCGTCGTACGCCTGTCCGATCAACTGCACGAGAACTTCGGTGTCGGTCTCGCTCAGAAACTTGACCCCCTTGTCGGACAGATACCGCCGCAGGGCGTCGCAGTTCTCGATGATCCCGTTGTGGACCAGGGCGATCCGCCCGGACGCGTCGAGATGAGGGTGGGCGTTGATGTCCGTGGGCGCCCCGTGGGTGGCCCAGCGGGTGTGGCCTATGCCCGTCGTGCCCTTCATGGCCTCGACGTCGAGCTGGGCCTCCAACACGGAGATCCGCCCGGCGGATTTCTGGATGGAGAGCGAGCCATTGGTCGCCACGGCTACGCCGGCCGAGTCGTAGCCGCGATAATCGAGCCGCTTTAGCCCCTCCACCAGGATGGACAAGGCCTGCTTCTTCCCAACGTATCCGACGATCCCGCACATGATCCGCTCCCAGTCAGGACGCTCGGTTTCACCGATCGCTCCGCAGCGCCTAGCATACCCCCTGATTATCGGAGAGCTCTACTACGGGATCAACAGGCCCGAGGTTCAGGAGCGACGGCCCGAGGCACTGAACCTTGATAATATCGGCCGTCATCTCACCCCTGGTCGATTCGCCGCAGAAACTCCCGCTCGTCGATGGTCTCGACGCCCAGCTCCCGAGCCTTGGCCAGCTTGGAGCCGGGCGAGTCGCCGTAGATCAGCAGGTCGGTTCTGGCGGTGACGCTACCGGTGGGCTTTCCGCCCAAACGCTTAATGAGTTCCTGAGTCTCTTTCCGTCCCCTTGACTCCAGGGTGCCGGTGAGAACCACACTCAAGCCGGATAGGAGAGCATTTTCTGCCATGACCCGCTTCGGCTGCGTCGTACACACGCCCGCAGCACGAAGCCTTTGAACCACGTTCCGGCCGTCCGGACTGGCGAAGAACCGATGCATGCTGGCCGCCAGTTCCGCACCCACGCCATCGACCGCGGTCAGGGCTTCCTCGTCAGCCCTTTCGATTGCATCTAGCTCACCGAACTCCTCGGCGACCGCCTCGGCCGAGCGACGACCGACGTGCCGAATGTTCAACGCGGCCAGCAAGCGGGACAAGGGTTGCGATTTGCTCGCTTCAATTCCGTCCAGCAGGTTGTCAGCGCTCTTGTCAGCCATACGTTTCAAGGCCACGAGCTGATCCCGCTTCTTGTGCAGACCATAGAGGTCGGCGTAGTCGGTGACGAGGCCTTCGTCGACCAGCTGTTCGACCAGGGACTTGCCGATTCCCTCGATGTCCATTTGGTCTCGACCACAGAAATACAGAAGTCGCTCCATGAGCTGAGCAACGCATCCCGGATTGATGCAGCGAATGTAGACGCCGCCTTCATCCCGCTCCACTGTTCCGCTGCATACCGGACAGCGAGACGGCGCCTTGATCCTCCGGGCGCCCTGGGGACGCTTTTCTTTCAAGACCCGAACAACCTGCGGGATGATTTCGCCGGCCTTTTCGATTAGCACCGTGTCGTTGATGCGCACATCCAATCGCTCGATCTGATCGAAGTTGTGGAGGGTCGCGTGACGGACGGTGGTGCCGGCCAGTTGTACGGGGTCCATGACGGCCCGGGGTGTGATGGTGCCTAGCTTTCCTACTTGGAACTCGACCTTGCGCAACACCGTCTCGGCTTGGTCCGGAGCGAATTTGTAGGCGATGCACCAGCGGGGGTGACGACTGGTGGTACCCAGGATTTCGCGCTGGGCCAGCGAATCGACCTTGATTACCAAGCCGTCGGTTTGGTAGGGCAATTCCCTCCGCTGAGATTGCCAGCGGTGACACAGTTCGACTGCCTCATCGATATCGTCGGCGGTGGTTTGATGCTCGCTGGTCGGGACTCCCCATTGGGACAGGCGAGCCATGACCTTTGCATGCGTCTTGGCAATAGGAGGATCAATGACTCCGAAACCGTGGGCGATGAACCGCAGTCCTCGGCCCGCTACCTTGCGAGGATCCAACTGCTTGAGCGTACCGCTGGCGGCGTTTCGCGGATTGGCGAACGGTTCGAGCCCGTCCGATTCGCGCTGGGCGTTGTAGGCCCGAAAGGCCTCGTGGGGCCAGTACACCTCGCCGCGCACCTCGCAGACCTTGGGCGGCTGGTCGGTCATCAATCGCAGTGGGACATCGCGTAGGGTGCGCAGATTCTGGGTCACATCGTCGCCCATCCGGCCGTCGCCCCGGGTGACGGCCCTGCGTAGGACGCCGTCTTGGTAAACGAGCGAGACCGCAACGCCGTCGATCTTGGGGTCCACGACGTATCGATAGGGTTGGGCTCCCAGCCCGGACTGCACCCGCCCGTCGAAGTCGCGTAGTTGCTGCTCATCGTACGTGTTGTCGATCGAGAGCATGGGAGTCAGATGCTCAACGTGTTCGAAGCCCCCCAGCGGCGACTCGCCCACACGTTGGGTCGGCGAATCGGGTGTGATAAGATCGGGCTGCTGTAGCTCGAGGCGTGTCAGCTCGACCAGCAAGGCGTCGTATTGTCGATCGGAAACCGTCGGCCGGGCCAGCACGTAGTAGGCGTGGTCGTGTCGCCGGATCAAACGGCGTAGCTCGTCGATGCGTTGGGCGACTGCGGCAGCCATGGCCGTATTATCCTGACCGACATCGGTGGGGCAAGACGAGACCAACCCATGAGCCGGGCGAGGGAACATCCGTTGGGCCCGTACCTGTACCGCGTCCAGGCCCTGCGCCCGAATCGAGCCCGCCTGGTCGCCGGATTGGTGCTGCTCGCCGGCGTAGTGGTGCTGGCGGTGGCTGCGTGGTTGGAGCCCGATCCGGCCGGCTACGGCACGCATCGTCAGCTTGGAATATCGGCCTGCGGAATGATGGCCACAACCGGCGTCCCCTGCCCGACGTGCGGGATGACCACCGCGTTCTCCTTGGCGATCCGCGGTCGGTGGATTGAAGCCGTCAAGGCCCAGGCCGCCGGGACGTTGCTGGTTGTTGCGGTGGGTCTGACATGTGCGGTGTCATGCAGCGTCTTGCTGACTGGCAAGGTGTGGTTGGTGAACTGGTTTCGAGTCTCGGCGGTGAAACTCGTTTTCCTATCCCTGGCGATTCTGCTCGCCGCATGGATCGTCAAAATCCAGCTTGTGTAATGTCTCAGAACAGGCGAGACAAACCGAGCCGCGACCGTCAGGGAGCGGTAGCGTCTCGTGACGGCTTGGTCGGTGTAAACCGCTCCCTGACGGTCGCGGCTCGGATAACGATGCGCTGCGGAGAACCCGTGCCACCCTCCCATCGAGCGGACTGCGGGGCTTCTACTCGATTCCCGCGAAGGGGCGGATTTGAGCGACCAGATCGGGGACCGTGTAGGGTTTCTTCAGGTCGAACGGAAGCAACACGCCATGGTTATGGTCGCTGGCTAGAATGATCATTCGATCGTGAACCACGGCGTACCCCTCTTCCTGAGGCTGATGGCCGCAGAGGAAGCAATCCACATCCAGGCGAGTGGCTAACTCCTCGAGGATCGCCTTGGTCTGATAACGACCCCACACCAAAGCGTAGGCTGAACCTCCCTCGAGCATCTCCCTAGGCTCCGGAACGCGCTCCAGCACGGCGGGATCAAACCCATCGTAGTCGCGCGGGCCTGGCAACGAGTGGGAGATGAACACCCGGTTGGTGGTGACGCCGGCCAGGGGAAATGACTCGATGAAGTCAGCCATGGCCTTGATGACCTCGATGAATCCGCCACCGTAGGTACCCTCCACGCCGTCCTCGAAGTCCCGGGTGACGATTCGACCCCCCTTGCTGATGTCGTGTCCGGTCAGTTGAGACAACTCGTGATTGCTCTGTAGGAAATGCACTTGCTCGGGAAAATCGCACTTCCACTGGGCCGCCTCCAGCAGCAGTTCGTGGGATAAATCGGGTTCGTCGATGTGCTCCGGTTCGGGATGGATCAGCTCATGAAGAATCACGTGCCGGACGGGCGTGCTCTCCAGGTCGCAATACCGCTTCAGCTTGGCGAAATTCCGTCGGTGGCCGTGCATGTCGCCGGTCATGACCAACTGACCGTAGTCTGGGAAACGCATCAGCGACCCCTCCAGGATTGGATCCTCCCGATTCAGCCGGGCGGCTGTGCGGTAGGCCTGGGCAGCCTGGGCGGCGTCACTCATGGGATGATCCTCCGCCGGCCGGACGCGAAATCGGATCGCCGTTCGACGCCGTCGCCGGACGGGCCGGCGCTCGGCCGCGTTTCAGAACGGCCGCAGCCGCCTCAATTCGTTTAGACACCTGCAACATATCCGCCGGTCGGTCGGATGGATTCGTTCGACAACAGTCCATCACCAAGGTGGAGAGAGCCAGCGGGACGGATTCATCGAGCTCCCGCGGAGATTTCGGGCTGCCCGGGCCGACGACTGCGAGACGCCTCCCCACGGCGTCGGAGCCGAGATGGGTGGGATACGCCCGGCCGGTCAGTGCCCAGTACATGGTGGCCCCAAGGTTGAAGATGTCTGTACGTTGATCCAATGGCATGCGACGAACCTGCTCCGGAGCGATGTAGTCCGGGGTTCCCTGGATACGCTTCTTGCGATGCCCCATGTGGCAGCTCTGCCCGAAATCGATCACCTTGACCACGCCCTCGAGACTCCAAAGGATGTTGTGCGGCTTGATGTCCGCATGCACGTAGCCGGCCTGGTGCAATGCGTGCAAACCCTGGCAGACTTGGCCGCAGATTGCAAGCAGCTCATCGAGCCCGTCGGGCAGTCGTTCCTCCAGGGTTTGGCCCTCGACATACTCGGCGATCAGCAGCAACTCGCTGACCCTCAGCCACTTACGCTTGCGGTGGAGGGCTATGCTGCGACGCAGGTTCGGATGTTCGATCGCCGACGTGACGCGGAACTCGCGCTCGACCTGCTCCAGGAAGCGATGATCCGCCGCCGACTCGCGAACGACCCGTTTGAGGATAAACGACTGCCCGGTCTTGGTTTCCACCACATGGTAGATGACCGAACGGGCGCCCTTGCCGATCGCGGTTTGGACGCGGTAGCCGGGGATCATGTCACTCGCGTCCTTCGCGTACGGCCACCAGGCGGGCAGTCGTGCTCGCCGGCCTCGCTGGGACCGCGACCTGCCTCGGGCCTATATCGGTTGAGCGGATGATGCGACGCAGATACTCGCTGTTTGCGGGTCCAGACCACGCGCAAAACCGGCTTGGTGGTCTATTGCGCCTCGATCGAAGGATCATCCGAGCCGCGCCCGTTTGACCCGATGTCTGCCTCCACGTGGCCGCCGATAGGCGCTTGGCAGACGTCTACGGCCCAATGGGAACGTCCTGGACGCCGTTTAGATCCCAATCCAAGGCCAACTGGTCGCGCAGCTTCGTACTCCACGCGGCGTGCAGATCCACAAAGAGAAAGTTCGTGCCCCCATAGTGTCGGTCGGAAAACCGGTTCCCGTTGCTGCCGTCCGAGCCCGCGGTGTTGGCTTCGTTGGCCCCGATGTAGCTACAGTCGTCGGTGCCCAGCCCATCTCCCCGCTCTGATCGTACGTTCGAGTCGCCCAGAAGTACGAGTTTGGGCCTGATGAACGAGCGCGTGGTGGCCCCGGTTGGATCAGGGGACGTATCATCGCCGAACGTGCCGTCCTCCTCCACGTGGTAGGTGCCCGCCGCCCAGGCTGGGAGATAGACACGATAGTGCCCCGCGCTGATTCGCCGCTCGGTGCTGGCCTTGCAGATGAAGTAGTCGTCCCACTTCTCGGGATCGATGTTCCGCAGGCCCGGAAAGTCGATGGCCAGTTGAACGTTTTCCTTATAGATGTAGGCGAAGAGCAACTCGTTCCACCCGTACTGAAACCCGGAGGGCTCCTCCTCTCCGTCGAAGGTCGGCTCCCACGACGCGGGCGGCAGGAGGTCGTCGTAGATGTTCTCGTAGGCGGCCAACCCGTTGCCGAAGTCCTTCATGCGAGCCAGGCAGTGGACACCCTTGGCTTGTTCGCGGGCCCGCGATAACGACGGCATCAGAATAGACATCAGCAGGCTGATGATGGCGATAACGGTGAGCAATTCGATCAGGGTAAACCCCCGCGGTCGCCTCCCGGCCGATCCGGTCATGTCGTCGGTTGAGTCCACGCTGCCCTCTTTTATCGCGCCTTCGGTGCCCCCGCCGCTCGTGTGCCCCCAGAGGCGAGAGCCAGTCCACCAGATCGTAGCACCCTGACAGGGTCAGATCAAAGGATCCGGCGGAGGCGCTGCGGGCTGGGTCCGTGACGCAATCGGCGGGTCGATCTTCTGCCGGCATGTGTGGCATCGGTTTGTAACCGGTGGGTTCGGGGTTCAGGGTTCAGGGTTCGGGGTTCAGTGGGCAAACCGTTTCATCCTGAACCCTGAAGCCTTTCTCTTGGCCACTAACCACGCCTGTCCGCCGCCGGCAGTCACCCTTTGAGGAGGATCACCATCGAAATGCTCAGGTAGATGCTGACGCTAACCAAATCATTCACCGTAGTCACCAGCGGGCCGGAGGCGATGGCTGGGTCAACGTTCAACCGGCGAAAGGAGAAGGGCAACACCACCCCCAAGAAGGTCGCCCCGAAGATCGCCGAGACCATGCCCAAGCCGACCGACACCGCGGTCCGCACGAACTGAACCCCGAGCATATGATCCGCACCTAACAGTTGTTCCCGGGCGAGTATGCAGAGCAACGACACCACACCGGCTGCCAACCCGCAACACATGGACAGGATCACCCCGATGCGGACCTCTCTGGCCAGGGCGATCCCGATGGCTCGTACCGCCAGGTCGCCGGTGGCGAATCCGCGGACGATGATCGTGGAGGTCTGAATCCCACTGTTGCCCCCCATGGCCCCGATCATGGGGACGAAGGACAGGAGTACGAGAATCTGCGTCCCTGGAAGCCGTGGCCCGCTCGACGTCTCGAAGTACATGATGACCGAGGCGGTCAGCGCCGTTCCCAGCAGACACGGAATCAGCCAGGTCAGCCGCACGCGCGCGGCGTGCACCACCGACGAGGTCTCCAACTCCGCAGCGTCGGTGCCGGCCATGCGGTACAGGTCTTCAGCCGCTTCCTCCTCCACCACGTCCATGATGTCATCGTGCGTGATCCGACCGATCAGGCGATGCCGGCTATCCACCACCGCCAGGGCGGGCAGGTCGTACTTGCGAATGATCTGTGCGACGGCCTCCTGGTCCACGTCGGTGGTAACGACGATGGGATCCCGAATGCACAGCTCGCCGAGTTTCGCCGTCTTCGCTGCGGTCACCAGGCGACGCAGGGGCACAATGCCGATCAATCGTCGGTCGGCATCGGTGACGTAGATCTCGTGCAGATCCTCATCGGACGAGGCCTCCCGCACGTGGCGCACGCTGTCGGCTACCGTCGCCTCGGTCTCCAGGGCGATGACGTCCGGGGTCATGATCCCGCCGGCGGTGTCCTCGTCGTATCGCAGCAGCTCTTCGAGCTTGCCGGCGTGCTCGTCGGGGATGTGATCGAGCACCTCTTCGCGCTGTTGGTCGGAAAGCTCGCCCAGCACATCGACGGCATCGTCCGGGGGAAGCTCGGCCACCACCTGGGTGAGCGAGGCTTCGTCCATGTCCTCCACCAGCTCACCGCGATCGGCTTCGTCGAGCAGGACGATGACCTCGGCGGCGGTGCGCGGCGCCAGGGCGTAGAGGAGTGAGGATCGAGCCTCGTCCTCGAGCAGCTCGAACGCTTCGGCGATGTCGGCGGCGTGAATGCCGGACACGACGCTGCGCAGCGCGTGGGCGTCACCGGCGGCGGCGACCTGGGCCGCTAGCGATTCGGCTATCAGGTTCTTATCCATGACTCGTCAACCCATCAATCGAGCGCTGGTCCCCGCGCAACAATGCCCATCGGGGCTGATCATCGAGAAGGAACACGTCGCGGCGCGATTGTAGCTTCAACTCACGGTTCGTCCATCGCCGCCCAACCCGGGTTCGACCGTGGCTGCGCAGCGGTCACCACCGTCTCCTGGCGGTTACCATGACCCGATGGGTGACCGCGCTCTAGTTTCATTTCTCGAACGGAGGTATACCATGTCGATCAATCGAGGTTGGTGGTCGGGGCATGAGGGCGATCTTGATTTGTGACTCCGGCCTCGGAGAAACTGCGGAAGTGACGGTACCCGCATGTGGCAGATCAGAGTCGAATCCACCTTTTCAGCCCGCCATGCTATCCGCTACGCCAGCGGTGAGGTCGAGGATCCGCACGATCATACATGGCACGTCGAGGTCCGCTACGCGGGTGCCGATCTGGACGACCACGGGCTGCTGGTCGATTTCGTGCAGGCCAAACACACTCTCGACTCGGTCCTCAGCAAGCTTGCGGGCACCGACCTCAACACCAACCCCGTCCTCGCCGGCCGGAACCCGACCGCAGAGCATGTGGCCGGTGTCATTTACGCCGAGCTCCAACGAGCCGGCAGCAGGGCCGATAACTGCGTGGCCGTGCTGGTCGAGGAAGCCCCCGGCTGCAAAGCGTGTTTCATCCCTGATACGAATCGCCGATCACCGGGCCGAGAAGCTGATGGGGGGCGTTGACGGGGTTTTTTACGGGCCATAGAATCAAGCAGGCGGGAATGGGACGGGGCGGGGCCGACGTTTCGGGTCAGCCGCCCGTCGATTCGACCGAAGTCGTATGTGGACGACTCGGGGTTTCCTCCGGATCGGTCGTACCGTGGGAGCGAGTTCATGATCCCCTGTCAGCGCTGCAACAAGGCACGAGCCACCGTTCACCTGGTGGATATCGATCCGGGCGGAGACAAGCATGAGCATCATCTCTGCAACAGCTGCGCCGCATCAGAAGGCATCACCGCAGTGCCCAACGAATCGGTAAACACTATGCTGCAGAAGTTTCTCAGCGCGGCGTCCAGCGTCCCACAGACCAAGGACATCGCGGCGGCCAGTTGTTCGGAATGTGGGATGACATTCCCTGAGTTTCGCCAGCGGGGACTTCTGGGTTGTGCGAAGGACTACGAAGCCTTTGCCCCGTTGCTCGGCCCGCTCATCGAGCGGGCCCACGAAGGGGCCACCGAACACTTGGGCAAGGTTCCGGCTCAGGCCGGCCAAGGCGCTCGGCGTCGAACCGAGTTGCTTCGGTTACGTCGTCAGCTCAGCGAGGCGGTGGAACGCGAGAACTACGAATCGGCCGCCACGCTGCGCGATCAGATTGAGGCGATGGACACCCATGACGGTTGACGACTTGGCCCGAGGCGTCGGCGCCTGGCTACGCGGCGAGGGTCCGCTAGGCGACGTGGTGATCTCCTCTCGGATTCGCCTGGCGCGGAACCTCAAGGAGTACCACTTCCTACCCAAGGCGGACGAGGCCCAACGCAAGGAAATTCATCGCACGCTCACCGAACGCATCGCCGCCACCCGCTTGGGCGACGACACCTTCTTCGTGGACATCGACGAATCGTCGGACCTCGACCGCCAGGTGCTTGTCGAGCGTCACCTGATCAGCCAGCAACACGCCTCCAGCGACGGTAGCCGCGGCGTGGCCATCTCGGCCGGAGAAAGCCGTGCCCTGATGATCAACGAAGAGGATCACCTGCGGATCCAGGTTCTGGGCAGCGGGTTGCAGTTGTCCAAGCTCTGGACAGAGATTGATGAGATCGACAACATTCTCGAAGCCGAGGTGGAATACGCCTTTGATCCACGGCTGGGTTACCTGACTGCGTGCCCGACGAACGTGGGCACCGGGATTCGGGTGTCGGTCATGCTGCACCTGCCCGGGCTGAGCATGATCCAGCAGATGCAAAAGCTGATGCGGGCCGCCAAGGACATGCGGCTGGCGGTGCGTGGCCTCTATGGCGAGGGGACCGAAGCCCTGGGCGACTTTTATCAACTCTCCAACCAGACCACGCTGGGCAAGACTGAGGCTGAGATCATCAGCGACTTTGAGACGACCATCATCCCGAAGATCGTCGAGTTCGAGCATGGTGCTCGGGAAACACTGGCTCGCGACCACGCCAGTCAACTGGACGACAAGGTCTACCGGGCCTACAGCGTCCTGGGCAACGCCCGTATCATGGGCACTGGCGAGAGCCTCACCTTGCTTTCCCACCTGCGCATGGGGCTGTTCATGGGGCGATTCGCCGATCTCGACGTGAACACGGTCAACGAGATGTTTCTACACTCCCAACCGGCTCATCTGCAGAAGATTTCCGGATCGATCATGGAAGGGGCCGAGCGAGGCGTGGCCCGCGCCGACTACCTCCGCCGACGTATCGCCTCCAGAAATTGAGCCAAGCCCTCGATCTCGCCTAACCGAATGACTTCCGACTTCGCGGCGTGCTCGCCGCCCATTGCACCCAACACAACCTATCGTTGGAACTCTGCAGGAGCATTGCGTGGTTTGAAGGGCGAGAGGCAAGCACACCAGCGCAGGAGTGAATGCACGGCGACTCGGTCGACGTTGGGCGACGGCCGAACCGGGAGTGATGGGCGAAACAGGCTTCGCGCTGATGCAGCGCGCCCAACCCGCAACTCCGGTCGGACGGCTGCATAGTGACACGTTTGTCAGTCAGCGCGTCTGGTGGAGGATGTCGTCCACCTGGGTAATGATTTCAATCATAGCTGGATCCTCCTCTCAGGCAGGGATGGAATCGATAAAGCCCCAGATTGACAGCAACACATCGAGCAAAGACGTGAACATGATTTTGCTCCTTCTGTCTGGCCACAGAGCTGCCGCCGCACCTCGACGGCAAGGGCTTCTGTTCCGGGATGTGAACCATCCATATTGTCGGCATCTCCAGCCGCAAACATTGCCTATTTTACCCAGTCAGCCCACAATGCCACCTAGGCCGCCTAGAACACGCACCAGCGCCAGTGATACTGCCACCTGGAGGATGCCGCTGGCGACCGATTTGCGATGCCTTGCGGGGGCGAGGGCCTGCTGCCTAGCCCGGATATTTCACGAGTGTGAGGTGGTTTGCGCATAGAGACGGCCTTCTCGACCTTGTATGATAGGGTTTTGACGACTCAACCATACGAAGGCAAGGAGGCCGTTC